>CAKPDY010000016.1 GCA_934149165.1 uncultured Clostridia bacterium
GTGGGTTAAGAGAATGTTGGGACATTTTCATTTACAAACTGAATCAAAATTTGGGACATTTTCACTTACAAGTCACACTTTATCATAATAAAATTAAATATTTTATTGTTTTTTTTATATTTATATGCTACAATAAAATAACAAAACAAACCGGAGGTAATAAAAATGAAATCAACAGGTATTATTAGAAAATTAGACGAATTAGGAAGAGTTGTTATTCCCATTGAATTACGAAATAAATTCAACATATCAGAAAAAGATCCAATAGAAATATATGTAGACGGTGCAAATATAATATTAAAAAAATATGAAAACAATTGCATTTTTTGTGGAAGTTCTAAAAAACTAACAGAATATAAGGATAAGCAAATATGTTTTAATTGTTTAAAAAAGATTAATAATTTATCAGAAAAGGAAAATGAAAAAAATAAAAAATAGAATTAATTCTATTTTTTATTTTTTTTGTTATTATTTAATTATTTTTTTAATTAATTTTTTAATTATTTATTTTAATTAATTTTTTATTATTTTTTAATTATTTATTTTAATTAATTTTTTATTATTTTTTAATTATTATTTTATTTAATTTTTTTATTATTTATTTTAATTAATTTTTTTATTATTTTTTAATTATTTATTTTAATTAATTTTTTATTATTTTTTAATTATTTATTTTAATTAAATTTTTTTAATTATTTATTTTAATTAATTTTTTTTATTATTTTTTAATTATTTATTTTAATTATTTATTTTAATTAATTTTTTTATTATTTTTTAATCAATTATTTTATCTAATTAATCTTCCTATTATTAATTAATACTATAAATTAGTCAACATCCACTAATTTCATATAAATATCATTTTTACTAACACTTCTATCTTTAGCAATTTTTTTAATTATTTCTTTTTTAGACAACCCCTGTTTTTTATAATAATTATAATGACAATTTAAATCCATATTATTTAACAATTCTTTAATATTCTCCTCATAATTTTCAATATTATTATTTTCAATTATAATAATCATTTCACCTTTTAAATCTGTAAATTTATCCAAAATCTCACTTACATTACCTCTGATAAATTCCTCATGAATTTTAGTAATTTCCCTAGCTAAAGTAATTTTCACATCTCCAATTTCTGTTAAAATATCGTTTAAAGTTTGATTTATTTTGTGTGGTGCTTCATAAATAATAATAGTTTTTTTATCCTTTTTTATCTCATCAAATTTATTTTTTCTTAATTTTTTATTTAACGGTAAAAAACCATAAAAACTAAACTCTTTTGTATTCATTCCAGAACAAATCAATGCATTAATTAAAGCACATGCACCTGGTATTGGAATAATTTCTATATTATTTTTTATTGCTTTTTTAACAACCTCTTCGCCAGGATCAGATATAGCGGGAGTTCCAGCATCTGTTATAACAGCAATATTTTCTCCACCCAATAATTTAGAAATTAATAACTCTGTTTTATTTTCTTCATTATGTCTATGATAACTAATTAATGGTTTTGAAATTCCTAAATGATTTAATAACTTTAAGCTATGCCTTGTATCTTCTGCTGCTATAACATCCACACTTTGTAAAACATTTACAGCCCTATATGTAATATCTTCTAAATTTCCAATTGGTGTCGCAACTAAATATAATTTTCCCTTTTCCAATTAAATACCTCCCTTTTATATTAATTTAAATTATTATATATTTCTCTTATTTCATTAGTATAATTGCCATCTTTATTATAAATAAATAACGGTTTTTCAATTTTTAAAAACTCCCCACCATTTTTTACAGCTTTAATTAAAACTAATTTTGCTTCATTACTATTTTCATTAGAATATACAAATTTAATTCTTTTTGGTTCAAATTTATTTTGTTTTAATGAAAAAATAATATCACTTAATCTTTCTGGTCTATGAACCATATATAAACTACCTTTATCTTTTAAAGCAATTTTAGCTGCATTAATAAAATCATTTAAATCACCCAAAATTTCATGTCGTGAAATTAATTTTTTTTCATTATTATTTTTTCCACCTGTATTTAATTTTTTATATGGAGGATTAGTTATTACAACATCATATGAATTAATTTCAATATTTTCAGAAATATTTTTAACATTACAATTTAATATATTAAATTTATTTATTAAATTATTTAATTTAATACTTCTTTTAGCCATATCTGCGACATCCTCTTGTACCTCAACACCTAAAACATGCATAGGATTTATTTTAGCTATTAATAAAAAACCCAATATTCCTGTTCCAGTACCTAAATCCATTATTTTACTATTTTTTTTAATATCTTTTGCAAATTCTGAAAGTATTACACTATCAATTCCAAAACAAAAACCATTATTGTCCTGAATAATTTTTAAATTATTAATTTGCAAATCATCAATTCTCTCATTTTCTTTTAATATTTTTCTCACCTTTTTCTGTAACATATTTTTTTATTTTTTAATATTATATAATAAATATTTGTTTTTTTAAATATTATTTTATAAATTAATTAATTTAGCAGTTACAATCTAACACAATTTTTATTGTAGAGTAGCCTAAAAACAGGAATTAGGTAGCCGTGGGTGGGATATATGAATGTTATGAAGCGTAGTTAAGGTGGGGACCAACAAGCTACAATATGTTATAGATTGTAACGAATGCGAAAATCTATTACATATTGTGTGCAGGTTGGGACGAAGCTCATAACATTCATATATCCCACCCATGGCTACCTAATTCCTGTTTTTAGGCGAATAATTGCAAAATTGCCTTAAACTGCAATAATTGGCAAATTAAAGGAGAGGACTAATGGAACAAAATTTTATAAATTCAAATACCAGAGGAGAAAAAAATAAAAAAAAGAAAAAATTTAATTTTAGTCAAAAAAAAGAAAACACATTACAATCAATTTCAGATGTAGAACATTTTTTAAGAGATTTTAAAAGAATAACAAACTATATAAAACTATATAAAATAATGAAATAATTTAAAAAATAAAAAAACATCAAAAAATGATGTTTTTTTATTTTCAATCCCCAAGCCTAACATATTTTTCAGACAAATTAATATTACCTAAATATTTATTTTCCTGTCCATCAACTAATATTCTAACACAATCTACTTCTGTTAATTCAGTTAATGTATTAACTATACAATAAACAACCTTTACCTCTTCCCCACTATTTCCGACTAAAACCATCAATAAAATCATTTGAAAAATCAATTGTTACACAATTATTACTAAATTCAATATTATTAATTTTAACATCTTTTGAGCAATTAGTTTTATATTTATTACTATTTGGTCCAGCAATCCATAAATTAATTAATTCATTATATGGATTAACCATTAATTTTTTTGCATCAATAAGTCTACTCTCCACCTCAACTTCACCATTTTCAGAATTAATAAAATATAAAGAAACAACAGTATTTCGTAGTTGTTCATCCAAAATTTCTTGTTCTGGAACAATCTCTTGAACATTATTAATAACTTCCTCATCTCTATTAAAATATCCCCATAAAATAATTCCTGCTATTAATATTATTGCACACACAATTATTATAAAAATTTTTTTAACATTCATATAAATATTTCCTTTCCTAAAATTTATTATTATATTTTTATAATATTATAGACATGCTTATTTTAGAACCATTTTTTCCTTAAAATTCCATCTACAATTGTTTGACAAAATTCGCATTTAAATATACAATAATATTTGAATTATATATATTTTTAGAGAGGAGAAAAAATATGAATAATACATTACACATTGGTGTTGATGTAGGCTCAACTACAGTAAAAATAGTTGTTTTGAACAATAACTTAGAAGTTATTTTTGAAGACTATCAACGCCATTATTCAGATACAAAAAACACAATATGTACTGTTTTGGAAAATTTAGTAAAAAAATATCCAGAATATAATTATACAATTGCCCTAACTGGATCTGGTGCAATGTCTGCAGCAAATTTTTTAGATTTACCATTTATACAAGAAGTTATTTCTTGCAAACGTTCTGTTGAAAAATATATTCCACAAACAGATGTGGTAATTGAACTTGGTGGAGAAGATGCAAAAATAATTTATTTTGATAAATCTATTGAACAGCGTATGAACGGAACATGTGCCGGTGGAACTGGTGCTTTTATTGACCAAATGGCCTCTTTATTAGATACTGATGCTTCAGGTCTTAACGAACTAGCAAAAAACTATAAAACAATTTATCCAATTGCATCAAGATGTGGTGTTTTTGCAAAAACAGATATACAACCTTTAATAAATGAAGGTGCTGCAAAAGAAGATATAGCTGTATCTATTTTTCAAGCAGTTGTAAATCAAACTATAAGTGGACTTGCATGTGGTAGGCCAATAAAAGGAAATGTTGCTTTTTTAGGAGGACCTTTAAATTATTTATCTGAACTACGTAACAGATTTATTGAAACTTTAAAATTAACTAAAAATGAAATAATTATTCCAAATGAAGCACATTTATTTGTTGCAAAAGGTGCAGCCCTTGATTCCGTAAATACTTCTGAAGTTAGCCCACAAAAGCTATCTAGTAAAATTGAAGTTTTACGAAACTCCCATGATAAAACATCAACACCTTTATCACCATTATTTTCAATTAATGCAGATTACGAAGATTTTAAAGTAAGACACAGTAAAAATACTGTAAGAAAAGAAGATTTATCTAATTATTCAGGTGATTGTTATATAGGAATTGATGCTGGTTCAACAACCACAAAACTAGTTTTAATAGACAAAAATGGAAGTCTATTATATTCATTATATGGAAACAATGAAGGTAATCCATTAAAAAGTGTTATAAAAATGTTAAAAGAATTGTATTCTAAACTTCCAAATACTGCAAAAATAAAATATAGCGGTGTTACAGGATATGGAGAAAAATTAATTCAAACTGCATTAAATATTGACTTAAATGAAATAGAAACAATTGCACATTACACAGCTGCAAAAGAATTTATGCCTAATGTTACAAGTATTGTAGATATTGGTGGTCAAGATATGAAATATATCAAAATAAAAAACGGAACAATTGATAATATAATGTTAAATGAAGCTTGCTCATCTGGATGCGGTTCTTTTATAGAAACTTTTGCTAAAAGTTTAAATTTATCAATTAGTGAATTTGTTAATTCCGCAATTGAAGCAAGAAATCCTGTTGACTTAGGTTCAAGATGTACTGTTTTTATGAACTCAAAAATTAAACAGGCTCAAAAAGAAGGATATACAGTAGGTGATATTTCTGCTGGTCTTTCATATTCTGTTATAAAAAATGCAATTCAAAAAGTTATGAAAATAAGAGATATGAAAACTCTTGGTGATAATATTGTTGTACAAGGTGGAACATTTTATAATGACGCAGTTTTACGTGCATTTGAATTAATTGTTGGAAAAAATGTAATACGTCCAGATATTTCAGGATTAATGGGTGCTTATGGAGTTGCTCTTTTAGCTAAACAACAATATGAATCAAATTTAGACATGCAATATAACTCTAAAATATTAAAAGAAAATGAACTAGATAATTTAAAAATAGAAACATCACATGTACGTTGTAACAAATGTGAAAATCATTGTTTATTAACAATTAATAAATTTAATGATGGAAATAGATGTATAACAGGAAACAGATGTGAAAAAGGTGAAGGTATAATTAATAAATCTGGAAATTTGCCTAATTTAGTTAAATATAAATATGAAAGAACTTTTAATTATACACCACTAAGTTTGCAAGATGCAAAACGTGGAACTATAGGAATCCCTAGGGTTTTAAATATGTATGAAGATTATCCATTTTGGTTTACATTTTTAACAAACTTAGGATTTAGAGTAATTTTATCTGAAAAAAGTAATAGAAAAACATATGAAAAAGGAATAGAATCTATGCCTTCTGAATCTGTATGTTTTCCTGCAAAACTTTCACATGGACATATAATTAGTTTAATTGATTCTGGAATTACAACAATTTTTTATCCTTGTATACCATATTCAAGAAAAGAATTTAAAGAATCAAATAATCATTATAACTGTCCTATTGTAACTTCATATCCAGAAGTTCTAAAAAATAATGTTGAAGAATTAAAAACAAAGAAAATTAATTTTTTAAACCCATTTCTTCCATTTGAAGCTAAAAAATTAGCTCAAACAATTTTAGAACTTCCAGAATTTAGTAAATATAATTTTACAAAAAATGAATTAATTGAATCCGCACAAAAAGCTGAACAAGAATATCAAAATTACAAAAATGACATTAGAAAAAAAGGAGAAGATGCAATTGAATTTTTAAATAAAAATAATTTAAAAGGAATTGTTCTTGCAGGAAGACCTTACCATATGGACCCTGAAGTAAATCATGGAATAGATACTCTTATTACAAGTCTTGGATTATCTGTTTTAACAGAAGATAGCATATGTCATTTAACTACACAAAGAAAACCACTTCGTGCAGTTGATCAATGGACATATCATTCAAGATTATATAATGCAGCTGATTTTGTAGGAAGGAATGACAATTTAGAATTAATTCAATTAAATTCATTTGGATGTGGAGTTGACGCAGTTACAACAGACCAAGTTGAAGAAATTCTTACAAGTTTTGGAAAAATGTATACATTAATAAAAATAGATGAAATTAATAATTTAGGTGCAATTAGAATTCGTATTCGTTCACTTTTAGCAAGTATGAATAAACGTCTTAATTCTAATATAGAAAAAGGTGATGGAGATTATAGTGTAAACAGAAAAATATTTACAAAAGATATGAAAAAAGATTATACTATTTTAATTCCACAAATGGCACCAATTCATTTTGAATTATTAGAATCTGCTGTTAATGCTTGCGGATATAATGTTGAATTACTAAGAAATTGTACTAACCATACTGTTGAAACTGGTTTAAAATATGTTAATAATGATGCATGTTACCCATCAATTTTAGTAACTGGTCAAATGATTGAAGCATTAGAATCTGGTAAATATGATGTAAATAAAACAGCTTTAATAATGTCACAAACAGGTGGTGGTTGTAGAGCAACAAATTATATTGGTTTTATTAGAAAAGCCCTAAAAGATGCTGGTTTTGAAAATGTACCTGTAATTTCTTTTAATGTTGTAGGAATGGAAAAAATGCCTGGTTTTAAAATTACAATACCATTAATTGAAAGATTATTTAAAATGTGTATTTTAGCAGATTTATTGCAAAAATTATATATGAAAAATAGAGCATATGAAGTACATAAGGGAGAATCTGAAAAATTATTTAATGAATGGTTAATTAAATGCAAAAAAATATTAAAAAAATCATCAATGAAACAATTTAAACAAACTATTTATGATATGGTTGATGATTTTGAGAAAATAGAATTAGATACTTCTATACCTAAACCAAAGGTTGGAATTGTTGGGGAAGTATTAATAAAATATCATCCATTTGGAAATAATTTTGTTGCAGATAAATTATTAGATGAAGGAGCAGAAGTAATTCTACCTGATTTTATGGGGTTTGTTAAATTCTGTGCAACACATAAAATAACATTTAATCAATTAATAAAAACTGGTAATTTAAAAGCAAGTGTATTTAAAACAGCAATTAAATTAATAGATTTATTAGAAAAAGATGTAAACATTGCTTTAAAAAATTCAAAAAAAGACTATTTATTACCACCAAATATTTGGGAATTAGAAGATAAAGTTCAGGATATTTTATCTATTGGAAATCAAACAGGAGAAGGCTGGTTTTTAACTGCTGAAATGATTGAGTATATTGAACATGGCATACCAAACATTGTATGTGTTCAACCTTTTGCATGTTTACCAAATCATGTTGTAGGAAAAGGTGTTATAAAAACTATTCGTTCAAAATATCCAGATGCAAATATTTCACCTATTGATTATGACCCAGGAGCTAGTGAAACAAACCAAACAAATAGATTAAAATTATTAATGACTGTTGCAAAAGATAACTTAGAGCAAAAAAATAAATCAAAAAATGCTATTAATTCTGAAAATACAGTAAATAATACAACACCAAAAATAGAAAACTTAGGTTAAAAAACCTAAGTTTTCTATTTTTTATTTTTTAAAAATTTTCTTGCCTCTAAATATCCTTTTTCATATAAATAATCAATTTTGTTAGAATCTAATAAATCAATATCCTGTGTTTCAATATTTATTATATTATCTGCTCCCTCCATTTCATATGTTGCTAATTCATGACATAAAATTCCTATTGAATCACTAACAACATTAAATATATTTTTATTACATTCTTTTTTTACATTTTTTGAAAATGTAATACACCAAACTTCATCTGCTCCTATATTTTTTAATTCTTTCCATGGTACATTTTCTCGTATTCCTCCATCGATTAATTTCATATTTTTATATACATATGGGCAAAAAATTCCTGGATAACTGCAACTTGCCCTAACAGCTTTACTAATTTCAATAGAATTATCATACACTATTTTATTAGAATATCCTCTATGATTTAATGAACTAAAAATAACAACCTTCCCTTCACATAAATCAACACTAGGAATTAATATTTTTTTATTAATATCTTTCATAAATTTAACATTTTTTTTACTACAAATTTTATTAACAATTTTTTCCAACTTATATCCACTATTTAATCCATCTATTTTCACCTTTCCATATAATAATAAATCTACAATTAGTTTAATTATTTTTCTATATTCAATGTAATTAATTTCTTTTGAATATTCTTTTAAAAATTCAAACATTTCATCAGAATTATATCCTAGTGCATATAATACAGTTATAATACTTCCTGATGATGTTCCTGAAATATAATTAAATTTAACATTATTTTCTTCAAAAGCTTTTATGGCTCCAATATGTGCAGCACATTTTATACCTCCACCAGCAAAACATATTCCTCTTTCCATATTGATCACCTATTATATTGTATTAATTTATTTGCATTTTGGTGAAAAATGTGTATAAAAAAAAGATATAAAGATGCAATTCTCTATATCTTGTATTGGCGGAGAATGAGGGATTTGAACCCTCGCGGTCCTTGCGAACCCTAACAGTTTAGCAAACTGTCCCCTTCAGCCACTTGGGTAATTCTCCAAATATAAAAAGAAGTAAAAGTACAAACCTGCCTTTGTACATTTACTTCTTTTCTTTAGCAAGTTTGGCGGAGAGGGTGGGATTCGAACCCACGGTAGGCTACAAACCTACGCCAATTTTCAAGACTGGTGCCATAAACCAACTCGACCACCTCTCCAAGTAACATATATATATTAGCATACTTGTATTTGTTTTGTCAATACTTAATTTAAATTTTTTATTCCAAGTTCTGCTAAATATCTTTCTTCTTCACTTTTACTTATATCTTCTAATACTTTTATTTCTTCTTCTTGATTATTATTAGATATTTTCAACACCACCTCTGGATTTTTATAAACTTCACCCAATTATCTAATGCTGTATTTTCCTTATATTTAGCTATTTTAGGTAATTCTACTATAACAATCTCCAAAAGGTCTGTCAACATATGTTTTCCGTAATTTTTTCTCTTTTATAACCCATTTTGACAAATATTTTTCTATTTCCTTTAATTCATCTAATTCAAAATCCGCAATTAAAATTACAATACATCTTTTTAATTTACCATATGTTTTTCCACTTTGTATATTTTGTGCATACATTTTGCTCCAATAAAATAATATTCTTTTTATAATATCATTTTGTTGCAAAATTTGCATCTCTATATCACATGTTACTCCATTATTAAATTTTGCTTTTACATCTAATATTCCTATTTTATCATCTACCATATTATTTTACTATTTCCTACAACAACCCAAATTTTCCGTCCCCTTGGGTTAATAAAGCCTTGTTATTAATTATTTTTAACCAAATCCATTATTCTTTCCAAATCCTCATTAGAAGAATACTGAATAATAATCTTCCCACTTCTCTTACCAGCCTCAAGTCTAACCTTTGTACCAAAATACCCCTGAAAAGCTCCTTCTATATCTTGAATAATAGCATCATATTTAGGATCTCTTTTTTGAGCCTTTTTCTTATTTTTTACCTTATTCTCAATATCTCTACAATTTTGTCCTTTTTCAATAATTTCTTTAGCTGCCTTATACTGTTGTTCTGGATCATCAAAACACAACAAAGACCTAGCATGACCTTCTGTTAACTGACCTTGTATTACTAATTCAATAACTCTAGGATCTAAATTTAACAATCTAACAGTATTTGCAAGTGAACTTCTACTTATCCCTATAGTTTCAGAAAGTTCCATTTGGGTTAATCCATATTCATCTAATAAAGCTCTAAAACTTCTAGCTTTTTCAATTGGATTTAAATCCTCCCTTTGTATATTTTCTATTAAAGCAATTTCCTTATTTTTCCTTTCAGTATCTTCCCTTACAATACAAGGAACTTCATCTAATCCAGCTTTTTTAGATGCTCTCCAACGTCTTTCACCTGCAACAATCTCATAATAATTATCTTTTTTAGTAACAATAATTGGTTGAATTACACCATATCTTTTTATTGACTCTGCTAATTCATCTATACTTTCATTATTAAAATTTCTTCTAGGTTGATGTTTATTAGGCTCAATTTCTATAATTTTAATTTTATGTACAACTTCTTCCCCATCTTTTATCTCAACCTTGCTATCATCTTCATCTTCCATTATATTATTATCATTAAATAAAGCACCCAAACCTTTACCTAATCCTGTTTTTTTAGCCATTTTTTCTCCTCCTTACTATTTCATATGTCTTCCTTTTGTTTCATTTATTTTTATTAACTCCTTAGTAAATTTTTCATAACATCTTGACCCCTTAGAACGTGCATCATACATGCAAATAGGCATCCCATAACTTGGAGCCTCACTTAGCTTAACATTTCTAGGTATAACAGTTTTATAAACCTTATCATCAAAATAATTTTTTACCTCTTTTACAACTTGATTTGACAAATTTGTCCTAGCATCATACATTGTTAATAAAGCACCTTCTATAGACAAACTTTTATTCATTCTCTTTTTTACTAAATTAATAGTATTAATAAGCTGACCTAATCCCTCTAACGCATAATATTCACACTGAATTGGAATTAAAACACTATCAGAAGCAGTAAACGCATTTAAAGTAACAATTCCTAACGAAGGAGGACAATCCACTATTACATAATCATATTTATCTTTAACACTATTTATTTTTTCTTTTAATCTATATTCCCTTTCTTTAACAGAAACAAGTTGAACTTCTGCACCAGCTAAATTAATGTTTGAAGGACAAACCTCCAGCCCCTTCACTTCTGTTTTTTGTATAGTATTTTCAATATCAACACCATCAACCAAAACATCATACACTGAAAATTGAACAGATTTATCTACACCAACTCCACTAGTAGCATTTCCCTGTGGATCTGTATCTATTAACAAAACTCTTTTACCTTTTTTAGCAAGTGAAGCACTCAAATTAACTGCGGTTGTAGTCTTTCCAACTCCACCTTTTTGATTTGCAACTGAAATTATTTTACCCAAAATAATTACCTCCATCCTTACATTTTTATCTTTGCGTTTATTAGACTTTTATTTACTATATAATATAAAAACTTTATAAATATGTCAATATATATTTAACAATTATTACAGTTTATTTTTTTTACTGTAGAGTAGGTTAAAAATACGAAATACGTAGCCGTGGTGGGAGAATGTAAGTGTTCTGAGCTTCGCCCCAACAGCACACAGTATGTAATAGATTTTCACTTTGTTGCAATCTATAACATACTGTAGATTGTTGGTCCTCACCTTGACTACGCTTCAGAACACTTACATCCCCCACCATGGCTACGTATTTCGTGTTTTTAACCGGATTATTGCAAAAGTATAAATAAATTGAATTATTTCAAAAAAATTTTGCAAAACAAAAGAACCTATGCAATAGGTTCTTTTGTTGGCATACCAGCCTTTCTAGGATATTTGCTTGAAGTTTTCCTAACCTTCTTAACCACAACAATATTTCTAGCAAAATCCGTTCCTGGCAAAGTAAAAGAATCAATTTTCTCTATACTTCCACCTAAAACACTCAACGCCTTCTTGCAACACATTACCTCATCATCAACATTAGAACCCTTCATACATATTGCATATCCTCCAACTTTTACAAAAGGTAACATATATTCCAATAAAACATTTAAAGAAGCAACCGCCCTTGATGTAGCAATATCATATTTTTCCCTATATTGAATATTTTTTGCAAGTTCCTCTGCACGAGCATGTATAGCCTTAACATTCATATCTATTTTTATTGTTGTAATTACCTCATTTAAAAATTTAATTCTTTTATTTAGTGAATCCATTAAAGTAACATTACAATCACTATTTATAATTCCAATAGGCACTCCTGGAAAGCCTGCACCTGTTCCAATATCTATTATTGCTGACTTTTTAGTAATATATTTTTGTATTGTTAATGAATCAATAAAATGCTTTACAATAATATCATTTGGTTCTGTAATAGCTGTTAAATTAACATTTTCATTCCATTTAATTAATAAATTCATATATTTATAAAAATCACTAACTTCTTCATCTTTTAATTCAATTCCCATTTTTTTAGCCATGTTATTTAATTTTGTTGAAAACTCTTCTAATTCCATACTACTTTTCAAATACTAATTTTTTAATTACCAGTATTTTGCTCCTTTCTTTTTGCCTTTTCTTGCTCAATATAAATATGTAATACATTTACATCTGCAGGTGATACCCCCGAAATTCTTGAAGCTTGCCCTATTGACAATGGTTTAATTTTATCAAGTTTTTGTCTAGCTTCAAGCCTTAATCCCTTAATATCTGCATATACAATATCATCTGGAATTTTCTTTTTTTCAAGTTTTTTAAATTTTTCAACTTGATCCTCTTGTAATTTAATATACCCTTCATATTTTACTTGAATTTCTACTTCTTCTGCCTCAACATCTGTTAAATCTGGACGATTTTCATCTATCTCTTTTAAAATATCATAGTTCAATTCTGTTCTTTTTAATAAATCTACAAGCTTAATTCCTCCATTTATTTCTGATGAATTATTTTTTCTTAATAATTCATTTACCTTTTCTGTTGGTTTTATAGTAGTAGCCTTTAATCTATCAATTTCCTTATTAATATTTTCTCTTTTTTGGCAGAACTTTTTATATCTTTCCTCTGAAATAAGACCAACTTCGTGCCCAATATCTGTTAATCGCAAATCTGTATTATCTTGTCTAAGTAATAATCTATATTCAGCTCTAGAAGTCATCATTCTATATGGTTCATTTGTTCCTTTTGTTACAATATCATCTATTAAAACACCAATATATGCTTGTGACCTATCTAATATAATAGGTTCTTCACCCTTTAATTTTCTAACTGCATTTATTCCAGCAATAATTCCCTGTGATGCTGCTTCTTCATATCCAGATGTTCCATTTATTTGTCCTGCAAAGAAAAGATTATTAATCTTTTTATGTTCCAAACTTAACTTCAATTCAGAAGGATCTATACAATCATATTCAATTGCATATGCTGGTCTAGTAAATTCCACATTTTCTAACCCAGCAATAGACCTATACATTTCTATTTGAACATCTTCAGGTAGTGATGAACTCATTCCTTGAACATACATTTCATCTGTATTTCTTCCCATTGGTTCTATAAAAATTTGATGTCTTTCCTTATCACTAAACCTTACTACTTTATCTTCAATTGATGGACAATATCTAGGTCCTGTACCTTCTATTTTTCCAGAATATAATGGAGACCTGTGAAGATTTTTTCTAATAATATCATGTGTTTTACTATTTGTGTATGTTAAATAACAAGGTAACTGTTCTAATTTTTCGTCCAATTTATCTTCAAATGAAAAAGCTGTTAGCTTTGAATCCCCTTCTTGAATTTCCATTTTTGAAAAGTCTACACTTTTTCTATTAATTCTTGCTGGTGTTCCCGTTTTAAATCTAACAAGCTCTATTCCAAGCTTTTCTAATGTTTTTGAAAGCTCATTTGCTGGGAATACCCCATCTGGTCCACTTTCAAAAGACTTTTCCCCTATATGTATTTTTCCTTTTAAATATGTTCCTGTAGCAACAATAATTGAATCTACTTCATAAATTGCCCCTATATTTGTTTCAACAGATTTAACCTTTCCATTTTCAACCTTTATATCAACAATTTCTGCTTGCTTCATAAACAAATTTTCCTGTTTTTCTATTGTATGCTTCATTTCCATTTGATACATTTTTCTATCTGCCTGTGCTCTTAGTGAATATACTGCTGGTCCTTTTGAAGTATTTAGCATTCTTAATTGAATTAATGTTTTATCAATATTTTTCGCCATTTCTCCACCTAAGCAATCTATTTCTCTAACCAAATGTCCCTTAGAACTTCCTCCTATGTGTGGGTTGCAAGGCATATTAGCAACTGCCTCTAGGCTAATTGAAAACATTAATGTTCTCATTCCCATTCTTGCACAAGCAAGTGCTGCCTCACAACCAGCATGTCCTGCACCAATTACTGCTACATCATATTTTCCTGCATTATAGCTCATTTTTATTACTCCTTTTTTTATTATATTTTTTAATTTTGGGGTTTAGTATGAAACAGGTGTAGCGTTTGTTTTATAATTAACATAAAATTCACTATTCCCTTTATTAATACATAAGTTTTATTTTTACTTATATATTCTTTTATTATTCTATATTTTAAACCAACACCTTTTTCCGACATTATTCACGCCCTTCAAAATGAAATTTAAGACATTTTTATTGTTATAGTATAGTAATTATATATCTACCACTTTTTTCCTCTTATTTTCCATTTTTATAATTTTTTCATTCAAACTATCTAGTTACCATAATCTAAAAGTTTTTTGAATTAACCGAACAAATTTAACATATTAGTTCATAGTTATTTTAAATTTTATACACAACTTTTTACTATAGAGTAGTCTACATTGATAATTACGTAGCCGTGGTGGGATATATAAGTGTTATGAGGCGTAGTCAAGGTGGGGACCAACAATCTACAGTATGTAATAGATTGTAACGAAGTGAAAATCTATTACATACTGTGTGCAGTTGGGGCGAAGCTCAGAACACTTGTATATCCCACCACAGCCACGTAATTCTTATTTTTAGACGGCTAATTGCAAAACTACAAAAAAACAACATATCCTACTTACCCAAACAAAACTTTGAAAAAATCTCATTAATAATATCCTCAGAAACATCCTCACCTGTAATCGCATATAAATCACTTATAATTTGTTTAAGAGGAATACTCACAATATCAATAGGTAAACCACTATTGCAACAATTAATTGCCTCATTTACACTCTTAATAGCCTTATCAATTTGATTCTTATGTCTAATATTTGTAATAATAACACCATCATTCATTGAAATTTCATTTGTTTTAAACATTTCAGAAATTAATTTATATAAATCATCTATTCCGTCACCATTTTTTGCAGATATTTTCAAAACATTTTGACATGAAGTTTTTATATTATTATCTTCTTGCAAATTCAAATCACCCAAATCCAGCTTATTTAATAAAATAATTGCCTTTTTGTTTTTTATAATATCTAAAATTGCATAATCCTCACTATCTAACTGTTTTGAAGCATCAAATATAGCAATAATTAAATCTGCATCTTCAGACAACTTCAGTGCTCTTTTTACACCAATCTCCTCAATTTTATCCTCTGTTTCTCTTATACCAGCTGTATCTATTAGCTTTAGAGGAACACCCTGAATATTAACAAATTCCTCTATGGTATCTCTTGTAGTTCCTGCATATTCACTTACAATTGCCCTTTCTTCCTTTAAAATTGTATTTAAAAGTGATGATTTTCCAGCATTAGGCTTACCTATAATAATGGTTTTTACTCCTTCTTTTAAAATTTTTCCATTATCAAAAGTATTTGATAAGTTATTTAAGTCTAAATTCACTTCATCCAATACTTTTTTTATTTTAAAATTGGTAGTTTCTTCAATATCATATTCAGGGTAATCTATGTTTGCTTCAATGTCTGCCATAATATCAAGTAATTTTTCGCACATTAATTTTAATTTTTTTGATAAATTACCTTCTAATTGGTTTATAGATGCCTTTGCTTCATTTTCTGTTTTAGAATTAATTAAATCTATAACTGATTCTGCTTGAGCCAAATCTATTCTTCCATTTAAAAAAGCACGTTTTGTAAATTCCCCTGGTTCCGCCAAATCGGCACCATTTTTTAGACACAATTCTAATATTCTTTTTTCAACTACTATTCCACCATGTGAATTAATTTCACACATATTTTCAGTGGTATAACTTTTTGGTGCTGTAAAAAATGAAACAAGTACTTCATCTATTTTTTCCTTTGTTTCTGGATTTACAATATATCCAAATTTAATTGTATATCCCTTAACATCTTCATTTGAATGGTTAAATGGTATAAATATTTTATTTAAAATATCAAAGCATTTTTTCCCACTCATTCTAATTATTCCAATTCCTCCGTTTCCTGTTGCTGTAGATATTGCTGCGATTGTACTCATTTTTTCCTCCTTTTTAATAAAAAAGTCAAAGAGCGAAATCAGTTTAATATAACTTAAAACTAAAATCTGAACTTTGACTTCTGATTTTTATATTTAATTATCTCTTAGAGATAACAACCTTACGGCGTGGTTCTTCTCCAATACTGTGTGTTTTAACATTTTTATTATCTTGTAATTTGCTATGAATAATTTTTCTTTCATATGCCCCCATAGGCTCTAGTGTAATTGATTTTCCCGTTTTTTGCACTGTTTTTGCTACTTTTATTGCTAGGTTTTCTAAAGTTTCTTTTCTTACTGTTCTATAGTTTTCAATATCTAATATTACTCTAATTTTAGATTTACTATTTTTATTTGCTATAGAAGAAACTATAGTTTGAAGTGAATTTAATACATCGCCTCTATGACCAATTAAAAATCCTGAATCTTCACCTGTTATATTAACTCGTATATCTTGATTATTTATTTCTACTGTATAATTATATTTTTTTTCTGATATATTGTTTAAAAAATTTTCAAGAAATTCTGAAATATTTCTTTTAGCTATTTCTAATTCCTTTTCATCTACATTTCTATTTTCTTGTTTTCTTAATGATTTCTCTTCATTTTCATTATGATTTTCATTTTCTTGTAGTTCTTCTTTAACTGTAATTTCAACTTTAACTACTCTAGGAGCTAAAATATTAAAGAAACTTCTTTTTTCTTCATTTTGTAGTACCTTAATATCAACCATATTTTTTTTAACATTAAGTTCTTTTAGTCCCTTTTCTATTGCTTCATTTGTTGTTTTCCCTTCTGAAATAATACTTTTAAGCATGTTCATCTGCCTCCTTAGTATCTACAAATTTCTTAATAATAAATCTTTCTCCAATCATTAAAACATTGCTTACAAGCCAGTATAATGCTAGACCTAAAGGTGCAATAAATGCAATTGAAACAGTCATAATTGGCATAATATATGACATACTTTTATTCATTTCTGCCATTGCATCTGCTTCACTTTTACCCTTGTTATCATTATTTTTATTATTCATTACATCATTTTGTGCTTTAGTTGTTAATCTTATTGAGATAAAAGAAGAAATTACATACAGAATTGGTATGATATATACTTTTATATCTTTTAAATTCTTATTTGGAACTTTACTTAAATCTAAACCTAAGAATTCCATATTTATATTTACAGCCTCATTTTCTGCTGCCTTTTTCTGTATAATTTCTATTTCATAATAATTTGAAATACTTCCCTCTTGCTCAATAATTTGTGATTTATAATCATTTATTACAGACTCGTCCACCTTTTTCATATATGTTAATGGCTTACTTACTAAGTAAAATACTGAAAGTATTATAATTATTTGTACTATTGCACTTAGACATCCACTAAATGGAGAAATTTTTTCTTTTTTGTATAACTCCATAGTTTCTTTGTTCAACATCTCGGGATTGTTTTTATATTTTACTTGTAATTCTTTTATTTTTCCCTGTATTTTGCCAGTTTTTTTCATTGATTTTTGTTGTTTTATGGTAATTGGCAATAAAATTAATCTAAGTAATATTGAAAATAATATTATTGCATAACCAAAATTATTATTTACTAATTCATATAAAAAATTCAGTAAATAACCAAAAAGATTTGAAATTGCTGAAAACATTTAATTTCCTCCTTATTATTTTAAAGGGTCATATCCACCTTTTGAAAATGGATTACACTTTAATATTCTTTTTACTCCTAATAAAACCCCTTTTATAATCCCATATTTTTCAACTGCCTGTAACATATACTCTGAACATGTAGGATAATACTTACAATGTATTCCACAACTTGAAATTATTGGAGAAATTATTATTTTATATTTTTTTAATAAAAAAATTATTACTTTTTTCATATTTTACCTATTTTTTAACAAATTTGCTTTTTTAAAAATATTAATTATATCTTTTTGTATTTCAAAAAAATTTGCACTTTTTAAGTCTGCATTTTTATTCCATAAAAAAACTATATTGTTTCCTTTTATTAGATTTTCTTTTATTAATCTGTAATTTTCTCTAATTAATCTTTTAGCATTATTTCTTTTTACAGCTTTACCTAATTTGGTATTTATGGCTATTCCTATAATATTTTTATTTAGTTTGTTTTGTTTTATATAAACAGTTATATATTTTCCAGCATAATATTTTCCTTTTGATAAAACATATCTAAATTCATAATTTTTTTTTAAAGTATCTATCTTTCTCATATTTCACTCTTTTTCATTATTATTACATTATTTCAAAAAAATGTGTACATAGGCGGTTTTTCCGCCTCTATTTATCTTTTTTTGATAATTTTTAGATAAAAAAAGCCACATATTTTTTTAGTGGCTTATTTTAAGCACATATTTTTTTTCTTCCTTTTGCACGTCTAGCTTTTAATACATTTCTACCAGATTTTGTGCTCATTCTTTTTAAAAAACCATGTTCTTTCATTCTTTGTCTATTTTTTGGTTGGAATGTTCTTTTCATATTTTGCACCTCCTGTTTTAATAACAAAATAAAATAAATTTTATGTTTATAGCTTTTATTTGCTAATTAACTAAAATTTTCTTCAAAAATTTCTATGTTCATTATGCACTTAAAATGCATAATTCCGTAGATGTTAAATAATTGTAACCATAATTTTCCAAAATATTTTATTAACGTTTCAATTATACAACAAATCTAGGGACTGTGTCAATACAAAATTAATTAAAAATAATTTTATAATTTTATTGACTACTTTATGTTGTTTTTGATATTATATACAATTAATAGGGAAGCTTAGTTATTACTGAATTAATGCAAGAATTTATTCTTGTTTTATAAAGTTATCCACACAATGTGGATATTTATCAACATATGTGGATAACTATGTGGATAACTCTTGTAACCCAGTTATTTCAAGTGTTTTGGAGGATACAAAAATGCAAAATGAAGCAAATGAACTTTTAACTAAAGCAAAAGAACTTCTCAAAGAAGAAACCACAAAAATATCTTATGAAACATGGATAAAAAACCTTGAAATTCAATCTGCAGAAAATGGAAATATCGTTTTAATTGCTTCTTCTAGTTTTCAGAAAGAAGCAATTTATTCGCGTTATCATGATTTATTGACAAACACTTTTAACTTTATAACAAACAGAGATTGCAATGTTTCAATAATTTCTAAAGATGAACTTCAAGCAAACAGTTCTATTGATCCTAATTCTGGTTATGCTTGTGGTAATTCTAATCCAACATTAAATCCAAAGTATACTTTTGATTCCTTTGTAGTTGGTAATAATAATAGATTTGCACATGCAGCAGCATTAGCAGTTGCTGAAGCTCCAGCAACATCATATAACCCTTTATTTTTATATGGTGGTGTTGGACTTGGTAAAACCCATTTAATGCATGCAATTGGTAATTCTATTTTACGCAAAAACAAAAATTATAATATTTTGTATGTTACTTCTGAAAAATTTACTAATCAGTTAATAAATTCTATAAAAGATAACAGTAATGAGCAATTCAGAAACAAACATAGAAATATTGATGTTTTATTAATTGATGATATTCAATTTATTGCAGGAAAAGAACGTGTACAAGAGGAATTTTTCCATACTTTTAATGCTTTACATGAAAGTGGAAAACAAATTATTCTATCTAGTGATAGACCCCCTAAGGATATTCAACTTTTAGAGGACAGGCTTAAATCTAGGTTTGAATGGGGACTTATTGCCGATATTTCAAACCCAGATTATGAAACTCGTTTAGCTATATTAAGAAAAAAGGCCCAAATGGATAACATCAATATTGATGATGAAATCTTATCTAATATAGCAACAAAAATTGATACTAATATTAGGGAATTAGAAGGTGCTTTGAATAAATTAATAGCAAAAGCATCTTTAACAAACAGCCCTATTACTTTAACTATGGCTGAAAGAGCAATTAATGACATTATTGCACAACAAGACAAAGTTATTTCCGCTGAATTTATTCAAGATACTGTTGCAAGATATTTTAACATTAATGCTAAAGATTTAAGAGGCTCAAAAAGAACTAATGATATTGCCTTTCCAAGGCAAATTGCAATGTATTTATGTAGAACCGTTGCACAAATGTCTTTACCTCAAATTGGAAAGGATTTTGGCAAAAGAGATCACACAACAGTTATGCATGCTTGTACAAAAGTTGAACAAGAGATAAAAGAAAATAAAAATACAAGGTTAATTGTGGAAAGTGTGGAAAACATTCTCTTAGAGGAAAAATAGCTATATTTCAACGAAAAACGAACATTAAAGAAACAAATGTTTGTTTGGTTAAATTTGCTATAGTCGTTGTGGCTCATACTGTGTATGAGTTATCCACAGGGGGGGTGTGGATAAGCTGTGGATAAATTGTGGATAACTCAGTTATCCACAGGTTCACTTTTCAACCTGTGGATAACTTTCAAAATTATCCACAGAGTTATCCACATCGCAATCCCTACGGACAGCGGTTATCCACATAGTTATCCACACAATCCACAGGACCTACTACTACTACTACTATATATATTTATTTATTTATAATAAAGGAGGACGAAATGAAAATTATTTGTGACAAGGATAAAATCCTTAAAGCTATTAATTCCGTAACAAAAGCTGTTGCTAATAAAACAACAATGCCAATATTAGAAGGAATTTTAATTCAAACAAATGATAATGAAATAAAATTAACAACTTATGATTTAGAAATTGGAATAGAATATGTTCTTGAAGCAACTGTTGAAGAGCAAGGTGCAACAGTTGTAAATGCTATAATGTTTAGTGAAATTATAAGAAAATTACCTGATACAGAAATTAAAATATATCTTAATGAAAACAATTTACTTGTTATAGAATGTGTTGGTTCTTTATATAAATTAGCTACAATGAATCCAGCAGAATTTCCAGAATTACCACAAATTAATATTGAAAATTCTATCGAATTAGAACAAAATGCATTAAAAGAAATGGTTAGAAAAACTTTATTTGCTGTTAGCACAGAAGAAAATAGACCTATTTTTACTGGCTGTTTATTTGAAGTTGTTGACAACAAATTAAATATTGTTGCTGTAGATGGATTTAGATTAGCATGGAAAAGTAAATATCTTCAAACTAAAGTTAATAATTTTACAGCAGTTATACCTGGAAGAACTTTAAATGAAATGAATAAAATTCTTTTAGATTCTTTTGATAATATAAAAATTGGTATTGCTAAAAATCAAGCATTATTTGAAATGGAAAATTGTAAAATTGTAACAAGATTATTAGATGGAGAATTTTTAAATTATGCTAATGTAATTCCAAGTATGTGGGAGACAAGAATTCGTGTAAATAAAAGTGTTATGCAAAATTGTTTTGAAAGAATTAGTTTAATTTCTTCATCAAGTATTGAAAAAGAAAAAAAATACCCTGTAAAAGTATCAATAGATATTGGTAAATTAATTATTTCTTGTACTAACCAAACTGGAGATGCAAAAGAAGAAATGTATGTTTCTACTGAAGGAAAAAATCTTGAAGTTGGATTTAATCCAAAATATTTTTTAGATGCATTTAGAGCAATTGATGATGAGGAAGTATTTATTGATTTTGGATCAAATATTTCTCCATGTATTATAAGACCAATTGATAATGGGGATTATATTTACATGATTTTACCAATAAGAATGAAAGAATAGTGGGTAAGTTATCCACAAAAGAGGAATAATATGTTAATAACTAATTTAAAATTACAAAATTTTAGGAATTATAATGAATTAAATGTTGATTTTAATGAAAATATAAATATTATTTATGGTGATAATGCTCAAGGTAAAACTAATATTTTAGAAGCAATTTTTGTTGCATCACTTGGAAAATCATTTAGAACAAATAAAGAAAAAGAATTAATTAAATTTGGTGAGCAGTTTTCAAAAATTGAAGTAAATTTTTCTAAATCTGATAGAAATGGAAATATAAAATTTGAAATTTCTGATAAAAAAAATATTTTTGTTAATGGTGTAAAAATAAAAAAACTAAGTGAATTATTAGGTATTATTCATATTGTTATTTTTACACCAGATGATATTAATATTTTAAAAAATGGTCCAAGCCAAAGAAGGCGTTTTTTAGATATTTTTATTGGGCAATTAAGACCAAATTATATTTATTGTTTAAATTTGTATTTAAAAACTTTAGAGCAAAGAAACAATTATTTAAAACAAATTAAATTTGAAAATAAACCTAACGAATTTTTAGATATATGGGATGAAAAATTATGTGAATATGCTGAAAAAGTTTTTAAATATAGATTTGAATTTATTAATAAATTAAAAAATAAAATAAAAAATGTACACAATATTATTACTGAAAATAATGAAGATATTAATATTGAGTATATTTCTGATTTTGATAATAAAAATAATTTTTTAAATAAATTAAAAAATAATAGAAAAATAGATATTTTAAAAGGATACACAACAAAAGGTGTTCATAAGGATGATTTTAATTTATATATAAATAATAATTTGGTAAATATTTATGGTTCTCAGGGGCAACATAGAACTGCAATTTTATCTTTAAAAATGTCAGAATTAAAGGTTGTATATGATGAAATTGGCGAAAATCCAATTTTACTTTTGGATGATTTTATGTCTGAATTAGATGAAAAAAGAAGAACGAATTTTCTTAAAAATATCAACGATACACAAGTTTTAATAACGTGTACTGATAAAATTAATCTTGAAAAAATTAATTTTAAATTATATAATATAAAAAGTGGAAAACTAAATTAATAAAACTAGTGAAAATTTGCAAGAAAGGAAATGAGGTTATATAATGGAAAAATTTGAACATGAATATGGTGCTGATCAAATACAAGTTTTAGATGGACTAGAACATGTAAGAAAAAGACCTGGTATGTATATTGGAAGTGTTTCTGTAAGAGGATTACATCACCTTGTATACGAAATTGTAGACAACTGTGTTGATGAAGCCTTAGCAGGGTATTGTACAAAAATTAAAGTTGAAATAGAGCCAGGAAATATAATTTGTGTTGAAGATAACGGAAGAGGAATTCCTGTTGATATACATTCTAAAACAAAAATTTCTGCTGCTGAAACAGTATATACACAGTTAAATGCTGGTGGAAAATTTGGTGGAGATAGTGGATACAAAGTTTCTGGAGGGCTTCACGGTGTTGGTGCTTCTGTTGTTAATGCATTATCAACATGGGCAGAAGTTACTATACAAAGAGATGGCGGAATATTCCAAATGAAATTTGAAAGAGGTAAAACAGTTCAAAGTCTAACTAGAATTGGTGATTCTAATAAAACTGGTACTAAAGTTAGATTTTTGGCAGATGATACAATTTTTGAAACTTTAGAATATAATTATGAAACATTGGAAAATAGATTTAGAGAAATGGCATTTTTAACAAAAGGGCTATTTATTAGTATTGAAGATAAAAGAGAAGAAACACCAAAAAAAGCAGAATTTTGCTATGAAGGTGGATTAAATTCTTTTGTTGAATATTTAAATAAAAATAAAGAAAAATTAAATCAAAATCCAATTTATATTGAAAAAGATGGGGAAGTGCCTGTTGAAATAGCATTTCAATATACAACAGCATATTCAGAAAATATTTATTCTTTTGTTAATAATATTAATACAATTGAGGGTGGAACTCACCTAGAAGGTTTTAAAAGAGCTTTAACAAAAACATTTAATGATTATGCAAGGTCACATAATTTATTAAAAGAAAAAGACCCAAATCTTCAAGGAGAAGATATTAGGGAAGGAATTACAGCTGTTATTTCTGTAAAGGTTAGAGAACCACAATTTGAAGGACAAACTAAAACAAAACTTGGAAACAGTAATGTTACTGGTATTGTTCAAAGTTTAGTAAATGAAGCTTTATCAAACTTTTTAGAAGAAAATCCATCTGTTGCAAAAGCAATTTTGGAAAAATGTGTAAGTGCTTCAAGAGCAAGAGAAGCAGCAAGAAAGGCAAGAGAACTTGTTAGAAGAAAAAATGCGTTAGAATCAACTACTTTACCAGGAAAATTAGCAGATTGTAGTAGCAAAGTTCCTGAAGAATGTGAAGTTTACATTGTTGAAGGAGATTCTGCTGGAGGAAGTGCTAAACAGGGAAGGGACAGAAAATTCCAAGCAATATTGCCTTTATGGGGAAAAATGTTAAATGTTGAAAAATCAAGAGCAGATAAAATATATAATAATGATAAATTACAACCAGTTATTTTAGCAGTTGGTGCTGGAATTGGAAATGATTTTGATATTACAAAAATTAGATATGGAAAAGTAATAATTATGGCTGATGCGGATGTTGATGGTGCACATATTAGAACTTTATTATTAACATTTTTCTTTAGATATATGAGGCCATTAGTAGAAAATGGAAATGTATATTTAGCACAACCACCACTTTACAAATTATCAAAAAGAGGAATGCAAGATGTTTATTGTTATTCAGATGAAGAAATGACAACTAAATTAGCAGAAATTGGAAAAGATAATGTTAATATTCAAAGATATAAAGGTCTTGGTGAAATGAACCCAGAACAATTATGGGAAACTACTATGAATCCAGAAACTAGAATTTTAGTTCAAGTTAAATTAGAAGATGCTATTAAAGCAGATGAAATTTTTACAATTTTAATGGGAGATGAAATTGCACCAAGAAGAGAATTTATTGAAAGTAATGCTAAATATGTAAAAAATTTAGATATTTAATTATTAATAGCAGTATATAATAATTTTAAATTATTATATACTGCTATTATTATAAAGCTAATATTAATCTTCAACTAAAACTAATATATATAATTTTTAACCTAATATATATTGCTATATAAATAAGCTAGTGCACCACACATATTAATCATTCGCTTGACTATTAATACACAATTAATAGCTAAATTCGTCCTCGTGGGACTATTAATAACCATTAGGATATATAAGAATAATCGTAACTCGAATATATTATCTATAATTTAACCACATAGTTTATTAATATCTATATAGCTTACATACAAATAATATACTCTTCATCTTCTGCAAAATATTAACCTAAATAATAAGCTAATATTTCACTTTGACCGAATATTAAAAATCTTTCAACTTTTAATACTCTTGGTTCAACTAGTATTAACTTTATATTTTTAGTATGTGCAAAATGAATTTTTTTATTCAAAATTATAAAAAAAAATTAAAAATTAATTAAAATTATTTAATAATCAGAAGTCGTTGCTGGTCAGAATTAAAGTAGCTTATTATACAATTTAGGAGTGATTAGTAACAAAATGTCAAATTATGTCGAAAAATAGGATACGAATATTGTTGACAATTAAAAAAATATGTTGTAAAAATAGTATATGAAAAATGAAATAAAATTAATTAAAAATGAAAGGCGGTGAAAAATGTTTTTAATTTAAAAGAAAATAATAATACTGTTCAAGATTGGTTACCAATTGAAAAAATATTTAACAATGGAATTGTTAAATTAAAAAATGGTAATTATATTAAAATAATTAAAATAATTCCAATTAATTATAATTTAAAATCAGAGCTTGAAAAAGAAGCAATTTTAAATTCTTATAAAATTTTTTTAAAAACATGTAACTTTAATTTACAAATTTTAATTCAAAGTAATAAAGAAGATTTATCTAAACACATTTCTAGTGTTAATAATTCCACAAAAAAAGAAAGTAAAAATATAAAAAAAATAGCAGATGATTATATTAATTTTTTAAATGAATTAAATATAAATAAAAAATCAGCAACAAAAAATTTTTTTATAATAATAAAAAAAGATAAAAAAATAATTGAAAAAAATAATTTTGAAAATATAAATAACATGGAAAGTATTATTTTTGACGAATTAAATGATGACTTTTTAAAAATCAAAGACACATTATCAAGATGTGGAAATTTAATTATTGATGTAAATAATAAAAATATATGCAAAAATATTTTATTTTCATTTTTCTATCCCAAAAATACAATAAATTAGGAGGTGATTTTTAATAGAAAATGAAGAAACAAATATTAGTTTCTTAGACGGAGTGTATAGTGATAAGGATTTTTTAGCACCTTCATATATAAACTTAACAAATCCCAAATATATAGAAATAGACGGAATTTTTTATTCTACTTTAATTATTACAAATTATAGTAGAGAAAATTATGATTTATTATTAAAAAATATTATTGATACAAATATTAACTTAAATATTTCCATATTTTATGAAAAACAAGATAATTATAAAACAATTAAAGATTTAACCTATCATATAGGAAATGTAGGAAGTGAATTAAAAATGCATGGTGAAAACAGACAAGATATTGATATTGCTGCTTTTACATATAATGATGCAAAATATATTAGAAAAGAAATACAGGTAAATAATGAAGATTTATATTTTTTATATATTTATGTTAATATTTTTTCAAAAAATAAAAAAGAATTAGAATATATGTTAAACAAAGTTGAAGGTTTACTTCAAAGTAAAAATATGCAAACTAAAAAAGCATATTTTAGACAAGAAATGGCAACTATTTCCTGTTTTCCACTTATGCAAAATGAAAAATGTGTTAAAGAAATAGCAAGAAGAAATATATTAACAAGTGGATTAGTAGGAACATATCCTTTTATATCATCATCAATTTTTGATGAAAATGGTATTTTAATAGGGTCAAATATTTATAATAATTCTTTGGTTTTTATTGATAGATATGATAATAATAAATATAAAAATGCAAATATGTCTATTTTTGGAACAAGTGGTGCTGGAAAATCTTTTTACACAAAGCTTTTAATATTAAGATATAGATTATTAGGTATAGAACAATATATTATAGACCCAGAACGAGAATATTTAAATATGTGCAATAAGTTAGAAGGAACAACATTAAAAATTGGACCAAATTCTGGTACATATATTAATATTTTTGATATTAGAGAAGAAAGTTTAGAAGAAACAGAAAATGGTTATTTGGCAACAAAAATTACAAAATTAATTGGCTTCTTTAATTTAATTTTTGGAAATTTAAATGAAGAAGAAAAAGCAATTTTAGAAGAAAAAATAATTGAAGTTTATAAATTAAAAAATATTACTTTTGAAGATAAATCATTATTTAAATTTAATACAGAAAAAATAAATATAAAACCAATATTTAAAAATAGTACAGATATGCCAATTTTAGAAGATTTTTATAATATTTTAGAAAATGATGAAAAAACAAAAAAATTTAAAATAAAATTACTTCCATTTATAAAAGGTTCATTAAAATTTTTTAATAATTACACAAATATTAAATTAAATAATAAATTAATTTTAGCAGATGTATATGAATTAGGTGAAGAAAATTTAAAATATGGAATGTATTTATTTACAGAATTATTTTGGGATAAAATAAAAAAAGACAGAAAAATAAAAAAAGCAATTTATTTAGACGAAATTTGGAGATTAATAGGTGTAACATCAAATAAAGAAGTAGCATCTTTTATATATAAAATATTTAAAACAATAAGAAAATATGGAGGAAGTGCAGTAGCAATTACTCAAGATATTTCTGATTTATTTAGTTTAGAAAATGGAATTTATGGAAAAAGTATATTAAATAATTCTAGTATAAAAAATTTTTTTGCAATGGAAGAAGAAAATATAAATATTTTAGAAAAATATTCAAATATTTCAGAAAAAGAAAAAATAGAAATAAAATCCTTAAAAAGAGGAGAATGTTTAATGTTTGCAGGTGATGATCATTTATTAACAAAAATAGAAGCAGGAGAATTTGAAAAAAATATAATTAGTGGAGGTGAAAAAAATTAAAAAAATATTAACTGCAATTGGAAATCCGATATTAAATAATGAATTAAAAAAAATAAATAATTTTAAAATAATAAATAATGATGTACAATATCAAGATGGTATTATTGAAATTTTAGAAAAAAATAGTGAAATTAATTTTATTATTTTAAGTCAGTTAATACCAGGAATATATAAATTAGATGAATTAATAGAAAAAATTATGGAATTTAATTCAAATATAAAAATTATTATTATATTGGAAAAAATAGATAATAATTTAGAAAAAATTTTAATTCATAAAGGTGTTTATAGAATTTTTTATGATAATGAATTAGAAATAAATAATATTATAAAAATAATAAATGAAGATGAAAAAATGGAAAAATATAATGAAGAGATACGAAAAGAAATTAATGAATTAAAAGAATATATAAAAAATAAAAATTATAAAGAAAATAATTTAAAAAATAAAAATAATAAAAATAATAAAAAAGAAAATAATTATCTTTTAAAAAAACAATATAATAATATTTTAAAAATAAATAATAATTATTATAAATCAGAATTTGGTAAAAATAAATTTAAGATGAAAAATAATAAAATAAAAAATAATAAAGATATTATTAATAAAATAAATAAAAATTTATTACAAAATACTATTATAAAAAAATATTTTTTAAATAAAATAAATAATAAAAAATTATTAAATAAATTATTTATTTCACAAAAAAATAATAATAAAATAATTTCAATTCTTGGGAATAATGGTTCTGGAAAAAGTATTTTTTCAATAATGTTAGCAAATTCATATAAAAAAATTTCAAATAAAATTTTAATCATAGATTTTGATATTCTAAATAATAGTTTACACACTATTCTAGGGGTAAAAAAATATTCTGAAAAAATTAAATCAATAATGTCAAATAGTGATTTTAGTAAAATAATTAATATAGAAAATTTAATTATTAATATTAATAAAAATATTGATTTAATTTCTGGAATAAATTTAGTATTTGATTCTAACAGTAAAATTAATCAAGAAAAAATAAAAAAAATATTAGAAAAATTAAGAAATAATTATGACGTGATAATTATAGATACAACATCAGAGTGCTTTTTTGAATATACCAAAGAGATAATAAATTGCAGTGATAAATGTATTTTTCTTACAGAAGCTAATTTATTAGAATTAAGTAAAAGCAAGAGGATATTAGAATTATATAAAAATAATTGGAATATTGAAAAAAATAAAATAGAAATTATTTTTAATAAATATAATGAAAATTGTATTGATATTAAATTATTAAAAATTATTTTTGAAGAATATAAAATATTAGGATATATTAAATTGAAAAATGATTATAATTGTTTGATTAATAATAATTTTGTAAATATTAATTTTAAGAATAATTTAATGAAAAATTATCAAAAAATTAATAAAAAAATGTATGAAATTTAGTGAAAAGATAATTAATAATAAATCAAAAAATAGGTAAAATAAAAAAACAAATAAATTCAATAATAAATAAAAATAAAAAATAATTCAAAAAAAGATAAAAAAATAAAAATAAATTTAATAATAGATAAAAATAAATAAATAAAATAAAAAAATAAATAAAAATAATAAAAATAAATTAAATAATAAATAAAATAAAAAAATAAATAAAAATAAATAAAAAATAAATTAAATAATAAATAAAATAAAAAATAATAAAAATAAATAAAATAAATAATAAATAAAACAAAATAAAATAAAAAATAAATAAAAATAAATTTAATAATAAATAAAAAAAATAAATAAATAAAACAAAAAATAATAAAAAATATGTAAAAGGAGGAAAAATAAATGGACATTTTAGAAAATATAAATGAAATTGGAAATAAATTAGCTAATAATTTAGATTTAAAAAATATACAAGAAAAATTTTTGGAATCTACAATAGGGCAAATTGCAAATTCTGCAATTGATTTTGGTATTAAAGCAGCTCTTCCAGATTATATAGAAGATGAAGTAATAGATGTGAAAAATGCATTAATAAGTGGAGGAATTAAGGAAGGTGTAAATACTGCTATTGAAAATGCTGTTAAATTAGGTAAAAATATTTTAGGAATTGAAAATTCAAGTTTTGAAAATTTAGGGCAAGCCCAAGAAACATTAAATAAAGGAAAAGTTTTAGAGGGAATTTCAGATGGCATTGATTTTGTTATAAATAAATTGGAAAATTCAAAAATTATTTCGGAAAATATTTCATCTTTAATAAAAGGTGGAAAAGATTTAATTATAAATAATATTAATAATAATATTGAAAATGAATTTTCAAATGAAATGAAAGCTTTGGAAAAAATAAATAAATATATTGATAATTGGAAGGAGTGTTACAATAATAAAGATTTAAAAGGATTAAATAATCAGTTTAATAAAATTGAAAAACAAATGAAAAAAATATTACCATTAGAAAATATTTTAAATAATGTTAAAAAAATAGAAAATATTAATGAATTAATTAATAATTCAGATAATTTTAATTTTGATAATATTTACCTAGATTTAGCTAGTGCATTATAAAAAGTATTATTAATAAAACTATATTACATCTTAAAGTTGCTCTATAACTGTTTATATAAATTCTAAATTATAATATTTAATTTCTATATGATATATTATTTTCTTATATTTCAGTTACTTTTTTTCTAAAAAATATTTTATTCTTTTTTTGTTATAGGGTAACTTTAAGGTGTAGTATAGTCAATAATAATATAGCAAATGGTATAAATTTTATCAAAATTTACGGTTTTTTATTGCATATTTTTTTGCATTTTAGTATAATACAAAGAGTTAATATACTAGAAAAGAGGTAAAAATATGGATTCAAGAGATGGAAAAATTATAGAAAGAAATATTGAAACAGAAATGAAAACATCTTATATTGATTATGCAATGAGTGTTATAGTATCTCGTGCATTACCAGATGTTAGAGATGGTTTGAAACCTGTTCATAGAAGAATTCTATATGCAATGTATGAAGATGGAATAACATCAGATAAGCCATACAGAAAATGTGCAAATACAGTTGGTTCTGTGTTAGGACGTTATCATCCACACGGTGATTCTTCAGTTTATGATGCTATGGTTAGAATGGCACAGGATTTTTCTTTAAGATATCCTTTAATAGATGGTCATGGTAATTTTGGTTCTATAGATGGCGATGGAGCAGCAGCTATGAGGTATACTGAAGCTAGAATGGCAAAAATTGCAGAAACAATGTTAACTGATATTGAAAAAAATACAGTTAATTTTATGCCTAACTATGATGATAGATTACAAGAGCCAATGGTATTACCAGCTAAAATTCCTACTTTATTAATAAATGGTTCTTCTGGTATTGCTGTAGGAATGGCTACAAATATACCACCACATAATCTTACAGAAGTAATTAATGGTATTATAAAAATTATAGATGAAGATAATGTTTCAGATGAGGAATTAATGCAAATAATTAAAGGACCAGATTTTCCAACAGGTGGAGTTATTTTAGGTTTAGAGGGAATTAAACAAGCATATACAACTGGTAGAGGAAAAATTACAGTTAGGGCAGAGGCTGAAATTGAGGAAATGAGTGGAAATAAACAAAGAATTATTGTAAGTTCATTACCATATCAAGTTAATAAAGCAAAATTAGTTGAAAATATTGCCTCACTAGCTAGAGATAAAAGAATAGAGGGAATTTCTGATTTAAGAGATGAATCAGATAGAATTGATAAGGTTAGAATTGTAATTGAATTAAAAAGAGATGCAAATGCTCAGGTTGTTTTAAATCAATTATATAAATATACACAAATGCAAGATACTTTTGGTGCAATATTATTAGCATTAGTAGATGGAGAACCAAAAATATTAACTTTAAGACAATGTTTAGATTATTATATTGAACATAGAAAACATGTTATATTACGTAGAACTCAATTTGAATTAGATAAGGCTTTAGCTAGAGCACATATATTAGAAGGGTTAAAAATAGCATTAGATAACATTGATGAAGTTATTAATATAATTCGTTCTTCATATGATGATGCTAAAGAAAGATTGATGGAAAGATTTGGTCTTTCAGAAATTCAAGCACAAGCAATTCTAGACATGAGATTAAAAACATTATCTGGATTGCAAAGAGAAAAAATTGAAGAAGAATATAATGAATTAATGAAATTAATTGAACATTTAAGAGAGATTTTAAATAGCGAAAAATTAGTTTTTGATATTATTAAAGAAGAATTATTAGAAATAAAACAAAAATATGGTGATGAAAGATTAACAAAAATAGTCGCAGCAGAGGGCGAATTTAATATTGAAGATTTAATAAAAGATGAACAAACTGTTGTAGCCCTAACACATTTTGGTTATATTAAAAGAATGCCAATAGATACTTATAAAAGCCAAAGAAGAGGTGGAAAAGGTATTACAGGAATAGCAACAAGAGAAGAGGACTTTGTTAAACAAATATTTACAGCATCAACTCATGATACAATTTTATTCTTTACTAATAAAGGAAAATTATATAAATTAAGAGGATATGAAATTCCAGAAGCAGGTAGAACTGCAAAGGGAACAGCTATTGTTAATTTATTAAGATTAGATAATGGTGAAAAAATATCTGCTGTTATTCCATTATCAAATTTTGCCGAAGGTAAATACCTATTAATGGCTACTAAAAATGGTTTGATTAAGAAAACATCTTTAAATGAGTATAATTCTAATAAAAAAACAGGACTATTAGCTATTACATTAAAAGAAGATGATGAATTAATTGAAGTTAGATTAACAGATGGAGAAGATAATGTTGTATTAGTAACAGGTAAAGGTATGAGTATTACTTTTGATGAAAAAGATGTACGTCCTGTTGGAAGGTCTGCACAAGGTGTTTTAGGAATTAGACTTGATAAAGATGATTTTGTAATAGGAATGGAATCAATAATTGGTGGAAAAAATGCAACATTACTTGCTATAACTGAACATGGATTTGGAAAAAGAACTGAACTTGAAGAATATAGAGTTCAAAACAGAGGTGGAAAAGGTGTAATTACATATAAGGTAACTCCAAAAACGGGTAATATAGTTGGAATTAGAATTGCTAATGGTGATGAAGATGTAATGATGATTACAGATAAAGGAACTATTATAAGATTGAAAGTTGATGAAATTAGCATTTTAGGAAGATCTACTCAAGGTGTTACTTTAATGAGAACTAATGATGGAGGAAAAGTTGTTAGTATTGAAATTATAGAACCAGAAGAAAATCAACAAATATAAAAAGCAAAAGTATAAAAAAGAATTTTGCATAAATTGTAAAAATAAAAATAAAAAATAAAAAGTGGTATTTTTATACCACTTTTTATTTTAAAAATCTTATATCTTCGCCAAAAAAACGACAAATATTATAATTACCAACTAACCTAGAAGTAATACGTTCACCATATGTTTTATTTAGAATTGGTAAATTTAAATTAGTAGATATTATAGTTTTTAAGCATTTATTATTTTGATTTAATAAACGTGTGTTAATAATATTAAATAATTCTGTGAATTTAATATTATTTAAAGATTCAGTTCCTAAATCATCTATTATTAATAAATCAACATCAAGTAAATTTTTGTATGTTGTATTAGATGAATTATTTTTATTAAATTTATAATCAATAATTGTGTCTAACATTATAGGAGCTGTTTGATATAAAACTGTTTTGTCTTTTTGAATAATTTCTTTTGCAATACAACTAGATAAAAATGTTTTCCCTAAACCAGTATTACCAATAAATAAAAGATTTTTTTCGTTTGGGTCATCAAAATTATCTATAAATTTTAAACAAATTTTTTTAATTAGCTCCATATTTTCTCTAGGAGAAATTTCAGAATTGTATTTTTCCTTATTTATTTTATTTGAATATTTTTCTAATGAAAAATTATTAAAATTCTGAGTTTCTAAATTTGCAATATTTGATTTATTATATTCTGCATTAAATAATTCTTGTTTTAAGCAATTACACATTGTAGAATTTACATATCCTGTATCTTTGCATAATTTGCAAGAATAATTAGGCAATAAATAGTCTAAAGGTAAATTTAAATTATTTAATATTTCCATTTTTTCTTTTTTTAAAATATTAACATTATTATTTAGTTGTTCTAATAATTCTGATGAATTTGACATTAGTAAATTTTTGGCTGTTGATATTCCAATTTTAGAAAGTTCATCATCTATTTCTTGCAATCTTGGATTTTCAGAATATATTTTATTTTTTCTAATTTCTAGTTCTTTTTCAGCAAGCATTCTTTTTTTTTCATATTCTTTTAAAATATTAGTTAAAGCAATGTTATTCATTTTTCATATTATTCCTTGTAAAATATATTTAGGTTTTTAAAAGGAATTTACCTATAAACCTATATAAAGAAAATTGGTAAATTAGTGATATTTAGGGTTAAGTTTTATAAATGAAAAAAAGTTTATAAAACTTAACCCTAAATATTACAAATGTTGATTATTTGCATAAAAATTATCCCAATCAGAGCGTTCTCTTTGTTCATAATTAGTATAACCTGTTTGTTTTTCTAAATTTTTAATATTTTGATTTTGAATTTTAGATTTTGCTAAATAATTTCCTACATCATCTGGTGTTTTTAAATTTCGGTCATGCCAATCTGTAAGCATTTTATCTAAATAGTCAAAACTAAAGCTTGTTTTTGAAGTGGTCTTTTTTAGTGCTAGTTCAATAACATCAAAATTATACCCATATTCTAAATTCCACCTTGATATGTAGCCTTCTTCATATTGTGATAATTGCCTATTTAGGTTTAATTTCTTTGAAATAGTTGAACCTAGCAATTTTAACCTATCTTGTTTTTGTTCATATAATTCTAGGTCATTGAAAGTTTTTATATGATTTTGTGACCATGCTTCTGCTACTGTTTGAATATAGTTTCTATGTAATGCAGAACGGTTAAAACAATATCTAAACAATGCAATCATAACTTCTTCATCAAATTTATATTTTTTAAACCATAGGTCAATATCGCTATACCAAGATAAAGACATTATGCCTTGGAAAAATTCGTTATTAATATTTTCAATAGCTTTTGAACGATATTGGTTTTTGGCTGATTTTGCAAGTTCTTCAGGGGTTGAAGTTATTTTTGGTTTATATAGTTTGTGTAATTCTATTTCTTGTAAGTTATTTAATATGTATCCAGTATTTTTTCTTGTTATTACATTTTGTTCTTCCCAGAATTTTATTCCTTCCTGAATGGTTTTTAATGGAAGTTGTAATTTTTTTGCTAAGTCATTTACTTTTATGTCTTTACCATATTTAGCTAAAAATAGCATGTATAAATATATTTTTATATAGTTTCCGTCAGCATATGATAAGTATTCTGTAAAGAATATATCTGGTATTGATGTTGATGAAAATAACAGTGGTAAATCGCTTTGTTCTAATTTCATTATACTCCCTCCATTACAAATTTGGTCAAATTATATCACTAATTGTAAAATTATACAATACAAAAAATTTACAATTTAATACTTTTGTAATAATCCATCTGAAAGCAAGTATTACGTAACCTAAATGGAATATTCAAATGTTCCAAAAGAAGTATTATAAAAAGGGTATTCTGTAACAGAAATACCCTAGTTTAAGCTAAATATGTAAGTAACAAAATTGCTTAAGTAACAAAAGAAAAATGATGTTATTTAGAACTTTGCCAAAAAGTCAACTAATTGTTTGTCAGTGTTTTGGTTAAAACAATGAATTTCAGAACGAAGGCATTGTGCCTTATACAAAAAAAGCCTAGAAAAAGTTGTGTTAAAAGATGTTCCAATGAAAAGTACACACTGGTTTGGTTTTAATAAGTTAAAAGCTGTTGTACATTCAGGGGGATTGTCTTTATGCAACATAAATTCAGGTTTTATCTTATTACCACATAATGGGCAGTACATGTTTTTGTAAATTTCTGAAAATGGAAATTCATTATTACAGCATGTGCAATACACTTTGTGCAAGTTTCCATAAACTTCTATAACATTTTGGCTTCCAGCTAATGTATGAAAGTTGTCTATGTTTAATGTTATAACCTTAAAACCGTGTTCGGAAATAAGTTTATGAGAAAGTGATGGGGTTTGGGTAGAAATTTGTGATTCAAATTTTTTTAACTCTTCCCAAAAGTAGTTATAATTTTGAGAAAAATACTTATTACAAAATTTTTTTCTACTTTCAAACTTGTTGAAAAGTGTAGGTATTCCAATACTTTTAGAGATTCCGGCACTTGTAAAAGCAATGGTTTCTTTTGTAGACATAAAATTAAGCCTCCTAAAAAAATTTTTTTCCATATGGTGTATGATGTATATAAATCCAAAAAGGAGTAATAAAAAATTATGTAATAATTATAACATATCTTTTTACATAATAAAAGAGTGTAAAATAAAAAATGTATTTAATTTATGATAAAATCACCTTAAAAGTTTATAAGCAAATATTTCACCCCTTGATGTATAAATATGTAAA
>CAKPDY010000017.1 GCA_934149165.1 uncultured Clostridia bacterium
CAGAAGAAATAACAAATACGACAAATGAAACAATAAGTCATGAAGGACTTAGAGATATTGTTCTTAAAGTTGGTGAAGAAATAATAACCATTGATAATAGTAATAATGGTGGAGATGTCTTGTCAGATGTTGATGAAAATAATCAATCTGAAAATGCAAACGATGAGAATGGACAAATTGATAATAAAAATAGTAAGACAACAAAATTTTCAAATATAGATTTAAGTTGCCTCAAAATTGAAAATAACGACCTTGTGGGGTGGATTAAAATTGATGGTACTAATATTAGTTATCCAGTAATGCAAATGGTAATTATTATTTAAAAATCATAGATATATTAAATTTTATACATTAGAAGATGGACAAACTAAAGAGAACTTATATGAAGTTTGTTTTGCATTTAAGACTGTTTCAACAGGAGAGGGGTATAAGTATTACTCATATACAAATTTTTACGATATAGACGAATATAACGAGTTTGTTAGTGGGTGTAAAAATATTCAATTATATGATACAGGAGTTCAAACAGAATATGGCGATAAGTTCATTACAATGTCAACTTGTGAATATTCACAGAAAAACGGAAGAATGGTTATTGTGGGGAGGAAAATATAAAAGGTAGAGTATAGACATAATAGGTTGACACTACAGAGATTATAAAGATACTATGTAAACTTCAACACAATAAAAGAAATAAGAATATACATAACAAGTTGACGGCTCGGAGATTATAGGAAAAATATGTAAACCAAGAGCCTATTCAAACCATATTCTTTCCAGTCTAACAAGTATATACAACACTTAAAAATCCATTAGAAAGGAGATGGGGTTATGGCAGATATAAAAGAAAAACAAAGAGCACCAATAAAAATATTAGATAAAACCAAAGTTGGAGCAGAACGAATAAAAGACAACCTAGTAGATGTAAGAACAAAAAATGATTTATCGACTAATGAAAACGGAGAAGATTATGCAGTAAATAGAGTTGAGGAAAGTACGAAACAACTATCTAAAAAAGGAATAAATAAAGCTGATGAATTTGGAAGAAAATCATTAAATGAAACTAGACAGAATATTAACAAAGTGAAAGATAAAATAATAGATACTCATAATAGAAATACTGCAAAAAAGACTGCTGAAACTACTAAAAGAATATCTAATGAAATTAAAGGTACTATTAAGACAAAAGATAATGTTATGAAGGCAAATAAGTTAATTAAAACGAATGTTCGCAACGCAAAGCGAACGGCTGATACAACAAAAAAAGCTATCAAAACAGCTGATAAAGTTGCAAAGGAATCTAAAAAGGTAGCAAAAGAATCAGCAAAAATGGCACAGAGAATTGCTAAAGCTACTAGAGAAGCTGCAATTCGAACAGCTAAAGCAGTTAAAGTAGCAATAAAAGTTACTATTCAAGCTATTAAAGCAATTGTTGCAGGAACTAAAGCATTAATCAGTGCAATAGCAGCTGGAGGTTGGGTTGCTATTGTAATTGTAATTATAATAACAATAATAGGCTGAGGTTTCATTGCCGTACAAAATATGAACAACAACGGAGGCGGTGGAGAAGGAGGCTCTGGAACAGTACCAGGGCAAGTTTATCAATCATCTTGGGGTACAGATATGGTTTTTATTGCTAAAACGCAATTAGGTAATCAAGGTGGACAACCTTATTGGAGTTGGTACGGATTTGAAAATAGAGTTGAGTGGTGTGCTTGTTTTGTATCGTGGGTTGCTAATCAATGTGGTTATATAGATAAAGGTATTATTCCAAAATATTCAGGCTGTAGAACAGCTGTAACATGGTTCGATGAAAAGCACCAGTATATGTCAAGAGATTCAGGTTATATTCCTAAATGTGGGGATATAATCTTTTTTGATTGGAAAGATAAAGAAACTGGAGAGCAAGATGGATTGGCAGATCATACTGGAATAGTTGAATATACAGACTTACAAACTATGAAAGTACATACTATTGAGGGAAATACAAGTGATTCTGTTGCAGAGAGAGTTTATGATGCAACTAATGTTGAGATACTAGGATATGGATTGCCTATGTATCAATAAATATAATGAAAAATAGCAGGGCTAGGAGTATATCTTAGTTCTGCGGATTTTTTGTTTTTTATAATTATGATAAGTTCCGCTTCTATGATGTAATATGATACTTAATAAATAAGTTTGAAAATATGGCAAAAATAATAAAAAATATTACTAGACTAGAACTTAACTTATTTTATGCTCTTTTACGGCTGTAAAGCCTATAATTGCGTTGATTGGAGGGGTTGCAAAATGGTTATTGTTATGATACATTGTACATAAATAGCGTTTAGATAAATTATAGTAAACATCAAAATAATGTAATTTTTGAAAGGTGGTACTTAATATGGGATTATTTAAAAATAAAAAACAAGAAGTTAATCAAATAAACAATAAGGAACTGAAAGAAAAGTTACTAGATAATGCTTTAGCTTTTTTGGTTAATGCAAATGAAATTAAGCCAGAAGATTTTAAAGGTATTCAAGCAAAATTTGGTTATTTGTTAATGCTAGAAAATCACGGATTAGAAGCACTATTTAAAATAATAAAAGATGATAAAATCTTTTATTTTGCATTTCAACAAAATACATTGAGATTTTTAGATTTAAGTGAACAACAGTTTGAATCTGTAACACAACACATGTTAGATTTGCATGTGAATAATACATAGAATATAAATAATAGTTGATTTAGGAGGTAAAATATGTATTTTAGACTTAGAGATATTGAATATGATATATCAAGCTGTTCGGTTTCATTAAATTATGAAGATACAGGTATACGTATGTATATAGAAGTAAATGCAGAAACTAAAAATCAAGAAATTGATTTTGAATTAAGGAATGTTAGTTTATATCATAATAACGGTTTTAACACTGGTGTTCAAAAGCCAAAGCAGTTAGAAAATAAAAAGTTTGTATGGGATAATCCAAATAACAAAAAAAACGAAGAAGCAGGTTATTTTTATGTTGTAGAGCATGAAGATGTAACAAAGGGTACGATTGAAATTTTAAAAGTTGATAAGAATAATATAACAATTCATTGGAGTGGTACCGTAAATATATTTTGGAATTCTGAATTTGGAGAAAATGTTCCGTTTGATACAGAATTTACTACAACCATACCTATACAAAAGAAATATAAAATAAACGCATTAGAAAAAGATAGCATTAAGATAGGAAAAAATGCAGAATTATGCCTTTTAAATTTTGATGAAGTAAATGAAGTTAGAAAAAAGGTTGATGAAACAAAACAATGGAATGATTTTAATGCAGAGTTAAAATTCAAAGTAACATATGATGGAAAAGATTACTTTGGAAAAGTGGTATACAAAAATGGAAAGATTAATCATAAAACTTATTTTGATGAAAAATGTCCATTAGATGTAGTTCATGAAACAATGGGATGGAGCGATGTTTTAAACTATGTTGATTTTTACTTTTTAGTTACAGAGAAAGGATAAAAATATATGGAAATAAATTATAAGGGAGTTCTATGCAGACTTGGAACTTATAGAGCGAATGGAGAAGATAAGCCAACATTATATTATATTTCATCTCCAGATGATGAAACCATGTATAAAGCAGGTTTTGAAGAATTACATTATGGCTTGTGGGGAAAAGTTTTAACAGATGAAGAATACAAAGAAATAACAAATAGAGAGGAAGAAAAAGATTGTAAATTTTATTTAGTAGAAAACAATCGCTTATTTTGTACCTACAATAATGAAACCTTTGAATTAAAAAATAATGAATGGATTAAAGCAAACAATAATGAAATAACCGATAGATTAATGGGATATGATTCAAGTGAGCCAAGTGATTCGCCATACACTATAGGAAATACAGATATAATGTCATCAATAAAAGAATTAACACTAGAAGAAACAATTGAAAAATATGGAGAAAAAACTATTCGTAAAATTAAAAAAATAAGCAAGGAAGCATTAAGGAAAATAATAATGCAAGATATAAAAGAGACATTAAATTCTTTCTTATTTGAAATATTATCAGAAATGGAAAAGAATAAGTTTAAGGGAGATTATAAAATTAATAGTGGAACAATAGAATGGAAAATACAAGATGACGTTAAAATAATAATATATCCTGGCGCATCTGGTGCCGGAAATGATGATGTGATTGACTTCTATTATAAAGATCCTAACGGAAATGAACATATGCATGATAGGTCAGATGATTATCCACATAGCAATATAATAGAATTATTGAGTGACTATAATAATAGTAAATTTGAAATAAAAGAAAAAGGATTATTAAGAAAAAAATATAAATTGGTTATTAAAAGGAGTGATGATTAATGGACGCAGAAGTATTTGTTAATAATTGCTATAAAGAAAAACAAGAAATGTTAAAAATATATTTTGATAAAGACAAGGAAACACAAGTGGGAAATCAAATAAAAAATATTGTTTCAAAAGGTATATCAAATGATGAAATAAAGGGATTAGTAGATTCAGTTATGAACGAAGTTTTCTATACTATTCTATTAGGATTAGATGGAGAAACATCATTGGGAGATGTACAAATGCAATATAAAGTATATGATGAAAATGATAATTTACTAGATGGAATAGAAAGTTATGCCTATGATGCATTTATGGACGAAGAATAAAGATAATTAAAAGGTATGAACACAATAATCAAACTACTATTGAATTTTTGAACAATTTACTTAAGTCTTATGAAGAAACTAGAAAACAAGTTGAAGAAGACATAGACAGAGAGGTTCAAACTAAAAAAGATGAGGAGGATTAGTTTATGAATAGAATTCTAAATGAGATAAAAGAAATAATTAAACAAAATATAAATGAATACTTACCAGAAGTAAAACCAAGTGATTTAGAAGAAAATGGCACTATTTATTATATGAATGCAAAAAACGGTACTGAATTCGATTGGTATGTTAATGAGCACTTGCCTAGTTTTATGGTATTTTACAATGATAAACAAAATCTAGGAGCGGCGAAATTATTAATTTATACTAATGGAGAAGTTGTATTATATATTTATGGAGATAAAGGTAATAAAACTATTAAAGAAGTACAAACTTCAATAAAAGTTACAGAAAATGAATTATTTAATTTAGCTGTAATATTAAGAAGTGAAGCAGATGAGAAGAGTGTCTGGGATGCGAGCATAGATAAAATCAATACAGATGCTGAAACAACTGATGAAGAAATAACTAAATTCCAAGATACTGAACAATATATGGAACCAACAAAAAGGAGAATGAAACTATTAAATCAAACTGCATACCTTTCTAAAAAAATATTACAAGAAGGCTGGAAAGTTGGATATATGCGTAGGGATAAGCCTATAAATGAAAATGATAGTGGATGGTCTTTTTTGGCAGGAAATGAAAGTGATGAATATTATAATGATTATAAAAATATCGCATTAGTAAGTGTGCATGAAGTGTATCAATTAGATTCAGATATTTGGAATTATATAGACAATCCTGTAGGAACAGAACTTATAAAGATATCTTCTAATGAATTTGAAATAGATAAAAAGGATAAAGAAATATTTATGGAGAAAAGAAAGGTTTAAAGATATGGAAGAATTATTTGAAAATTTTGAATTTAATGAAAGCACAACCTGTAATATAAAAGAAATAAATGGTATGGAATTACCAAGCGACTACTTAGAATTTATGCACAAACATAATGGTGGAGAAGGAGATGTAGGCAAAAATTCATATATTCAATTGATAAAATTAGAAGAACTTACAGATTATAATAATGATTATGAAATTTCAAAGCACTTTCCTAATTGTTTTGCTTTTGGAGGAGATTTAGGAGGAAATCATTTTTGCTATAATTTTACAACTAAAGAATACTTTGCAATAGATTGCTGTACTACTGGTTTAGAAGATAGTTATTGTAAGGCTTCATCGTTATATGAATTTATTAAAAATTGGGATAAACAATTTGAAGAATAAGGAGAAAATGATTATGAAATATGAAGATACAAATTTACCTAAAGAAGTAAGTAAATATTTAGATGAAATATATGATAATAAGGATTTAAATGATGCTTTTTTTGAATGTGATATAGAGTTATACGGACCAGAGTGGATAAAAGATTTAGAAAACGATGATAATTGGCTTGAAGATTTGATGGGACCAGGAGAAACAAATTATAATTTAAAGCCCTTTGCTAGAGAAGGAACAGGAGCATTATGGACACTTTTAGACGATAGACTAATTGGCTATATTGGAACAGAAGGAGAATGTGGAATAGTTGCTCGAAACATAGATGAATTTATGAACATAGTTGCTACCTTAAAATGCAGTTATATAAGACTAAAAGATGAAGAAGACTTCATAAAAAATTTCAACAAGATAAATGAAGAATATGAACGTAAGGAAATAATGGATAAATTTATAGAACAACATAAATTTGAAAAAGAACCTAAAAAAATCTATGAACTTTTAAAGTTAGGAATAACTACAAAACCATTTTTTGTAATCAAAGCAATAGATGATGAATATGTAGATTCATATTCAATAATTGGACACGATGATGGACAAGAATCTTTAGAACAATTTATAAGAGAATATTTATAAAATGAAGGAGGTAATCATGAACTACGAAAGACCATACTATAACGATATTAATTATCACCCGCTAATGTTCTATGTTATATTCGGAGCAAAAGAAGAAGAATTAGTAATTTCAAGAGAAAAACACAATTTAGATGAAGTGCCAGAAGGATTAAACCTAAATATACTTACCCGAGAACAACATAGCGAGTATATGGATAATTTAATAGGAGGGACTTTAGGTAAATTACTAAAAAATGAACAACCAGAATTATATGAAAAAATACAAAAAGAAACTACATGGGCAATTGCAAATGGAGAAATTAAGCAAGATGATAATTTGAAATACTTGCGAAATACAATAGGAGTTGTACAAGCTTTTTTAGATACAGGAGCAATTGCTGTTTTAGATATGCAAACATTTTCATTATATTCAGCAGAAGAATTTAAAGAAAAAATCTTTTCAAAGGAACTTGATGTATATTCACATGTAAAAAACTTAATTTCAGAGATGGAAGATGGAAAAATATGGCTACATACTAGAGGAATGCGTAAATTTGGACGACCAGATGTAAGCATTGAAAATATTCCTAAATCAGAAGAAAATAAAGCATTAAGAGTAGCAAATCAAATGATTTTTTATAGTGCACAAGGTGTGCTTTTTAATAAAAAAGTAAAATTACATCCATATAAAGATAAAGAAAAAACTATTATTATTAATCCTGAATTTGTGGAAGATTACGAGAATGTTGATTTTAATAATGCTTATTGCAGATTATTATGGGATGAATGTAAGGAGGAATAGTTTATGAATAATTGTATTAGTAAATTTATAGAAAAATTTAAACCAAGTGGAAAATTTGTGTATCCATTGCGAAATCATCATTTCTTACAATATTCGTAATCTCGTTCATTTCAACGTCCTCCACTAGGCATTATTGGATTATAATTGTAATTAACAAATTTAGTATCATTTTTTTTGATATCCAAGGGCATTATACCACTTAAATAGGGCTTTTTCAATGGTTTACCGAAAAAATATTATTTTAAATTTCTTATGTAATTTTTAATCTCCGCTTCTTTATGAAGTAGTTTTCATAGTTATGTTTACAAATTCCCATTTTTTCCTTGTTTTTCCTACTTCATACCTACAATCAGAAAAAATATGCTAAATATATAATTAGTATTTGTATATTGATGCAGATGTATGATGCAAATACGAATGAGAATGTCTAATAAACTAACGATTAGTTTGCAGAGTTATAATTTCATTACTAGAACTCAAAAGACGATTAAATCGAATTTTAGAAAGGATTGATTAGTATGTAATGTTTATATATTTTCCATTTAAGATTTTTAGATTATAAAAAGATAATATTAGATAACTATTATCTGCCAAATCTATAATGATTATATTTTACTAATGAACAACACCACACCAATTTACAAATAAAAATTGTAAGTTTGGGTGGTGTTTTGTTTTGGGTACATTTATATCCGCTTCTAATACTTCTTATATTAATATTATAGAACGTGGAATATCATTACTATTAGTTATTAAAAATAGTAGCTCTAAAATGCGCCCATTTGAATTTTGTGTTGTAGATGAGTTAATTATATATGTTGCTGTGTGCAAAGCTTTAAAATTGATTTTAGGCTTTGCATTTATTGTTTTTATAAGAGGTCCTCCTTGTTGATTTGAATTTCAAATTTCAGATTAACAAGGAGGATTTTTTATTATGAGATTAAATTTAGGAAATATTTATGATGACTATTTTGAATACGAGATTATGAAAAAATACTTTATTATCTGGTACATCTCTCCAGATAAGACATATGAAGAAGAAGTTTCTGTAAATAAATATGCTGAAGCTCTATTAGAAGAAGTAGAAAATAACCAAAACCCTTTGTGTATCCCATACTCTACTTATGTTAGGTATTACTTTAGAATGAAAAATATGGACAAGTTTCAAGAGTTATGTGCTAATGCTCCAGAAATATATGAAGAATTGTATAGAATTTTGTACCCTGAAAAATTCAAATATGAGAATGAAATTGTAAGACACAGGATAAAGCATAAAAAATATCAAAAAATCTTTGTAAATTATTTTTTTAATGGATTTTCTCAAGAAAAAATTGCAAAAATGGAAGGATTAACACAACAAGCAATCTCGCATATATTAAGGGTTTCAACTAACAAACTAAAAAATGAACTAGAAAAATTTGAAAAAATTTAATTTTACTTTTGTAAAACCCCCCTCCAAGTGACGTAATAGTGAGGGGGTAAATATACTTCTTCAATTAATATCTCAAATCGTACTTTGAAAATAGAATAAAAACAAATCAAACACAAACAACTATATAGGATTTGGTGGGTTGGAAACCATTGAATAGAATTTAAGATATGTAATCTTAAGGACGAAGACTATATAGAATAATGATACTTATACCAAGTCACAGTACGAGCGTTGCAGTTTAGAATTGCAAGTTTTAGCAACTCAAGCTGAACAAGTAAATGGTAAAGCTAATAATATGGATAATATATCTGATTTTGGTAAATTACTACTAAAAGACACAGAAATGATAAATTTTGCTGACGAAAAGAAATTTAAAGCTATATAATAAAAAATATTATTTTATTTAGCTCTAAAATCAATTTTAAGCCATTTTTACATTTTAGACATATAACTTGTTATCTAAATAGTAGGAGATAGGGGAATAGGCTAAATTTAAAACCCTATATATTAAAATAAGAAATAAAAAATCTTTTTTTTAAAAATAATATTTAAAAATATAAATTTTAATGAAAAAAAATAGAAAAAATTTAAAATTTGCAAATTTTTATAAATTTAAAATAGGAAATAAATATAAAAAATAAAAAGCTTAATTATAAATTAGTAAAAAGTTATGGGAGAGAGTTTCATAATTAAATTAAAACTAATTTTGATAATTAAGCATAAAAGTCGTTGCTTAGGAAATTTCTTCCTAGGCAATTTTTAGTATAGGAGAGGATGGGAAATATAGACCCAGGTACTCAAAAAATGAAAAATTAAACATTGCACAAAATGAAAGTTTTGTGCAAATGAGAGTAGGAATAATATCACAGAACCTAAATTTAGGTTCTTCCTAACAATTTCAAGGTTTTTAAAGTTATTAGTACTTATATTATTATTTCATTATATAATTTTGCTTACTTATTATATTACTTCTTAACTTCTTAAACTCAATTTTAAGCCTCTTATATATTTTACCTAATTTTACAGACAATAACTTATATGGTTTTAAAATAAAAACGCCTTAAAATTGATTCTCATGCGTCGTTGTTTTAGATAATTTCAGTTTTTTACATAGTATTATAGATGTATAAATTTGATTATAATTTGTACACAAAAATTACTAATATTAAGTTTAAAAGCTTCAAAATAAAATTTGTTCTACAAATTTTATTAGTTAATAATTAAAATTACTTAGAATTGATTTTCAGACTTAATCAATATATTTATAAATCTAAAATCAATATTATAATCTACAAATATATTAATAATAATCTAATTTTGGGTTTTATAAATTTTTACGAACAAAAATTCTGAATTTATGAATTATAAAAAATTCAATTTCAAAATTGTTTTATAAAATTTTATATTTTTGTTTTCTATTAAAAATCTATTTTAAATTTTCAATTTTATTAAAATATTAAAAATGCATACATTTTTGGTTCTTTCCCCCACCCCACCATTCTTTTATATAGAATAAAAAAAGACTAGATAATTTAAAATCTAATCTTTCATATAAATTACAAAATATTTTATATCTCAATAGTAGTATTCAAAAACCACCTCAGTAAATACTCTGTAATATAAAATACAGCATATAACAAGAACGATTATTAATACACTTATCGATAATACAATTTTTTATATTAAATAATTTATTACAATATAGTGTATAACAAAAATAATTATTAATATACTTATCGATAATACAATTTTTTTTATATTAGATAATTTATTATTTTTAATAATAACTCCAACTACAATTGCATATATAATAAAAATATACAGATATATAATTTCAGGAAACAGAGGTGAAACACCTTCAACAAATTCATACCACCATGGAGGATCCACTATTGGAGGTACCTCTACGCCGTCAAAATCTGTCGCATATACTTTAGTTGATAAATTTATTAAAATAATTCCAAACATAAAAAATATCTTTTTTACTTTATTAAAATTCATACCAATCACCTTCCCCTCTCTTCTGTTATTTAAATAACCTTATTTAGATTGTTCACTTAGTTATGCTATTTATATTATATAATTTTTTTATATTAATTACAAGTGCGAACACTTTTTTGTTTGACACACATATAAAAAATTTTAATATAAATATTCACTTTAGTTTAATTATTTTTTCAATACTATAATAGGCACTTCCATTTCATCTTTTGTTAGTCCACAATGTGTTGATTTTTTTATAGGTTTCCCTTTTTCCAAATAATTTTCTAAAACAATTATGCTTCCTGAAATTGAAACAGCAATATAATTACCTAAGAAATCATCAATTTTATTATGCATATTTCCAAATCCTAACATATTTTTATTCAAAAATTGTTCTTTAGACATTAATATAAATTCTTCATTAAATTCTTTTCTGAATTCTTTTTCAAATTCTTCTTTCATGTTTTCTTTAACCCAAAATGTTACACATCTTGATTCTAATATATCCATTTTCATCAATATTTTTTAGTATTATATCCCCCATTCCGTCTAATATTAATAATATTACATTCTTATATTTTTTTTCATTTAGTATTTTATCAATTTTGTCTAAACTTTTGTGTTTAGTATCAACATTATAATACTTTAAAATAGAACTAATTATTCCTAAAATACAATGTTCATAATTTGGCATAACAATATCTTTTTCTTCCATTTTTTCTTTCCTCCTCAATAAAATTATACAATAAGTATATAACATAATTATTGGAAATTCTACCTTACTAGCTTATGTTCCGCTTCTAATTTATTATTTCTAGTTCTAATTCTAATTTTTATATTATTCTATTTTAGATAATTTTTTATAAAATTTATGTAACATTACAACTTTGTTTTTATTTCTATATCTGGATTATATTGGTTTGGGATAAGACTATAACTATTTGAAACCTTTTTTCCTATTTTTTTCATGTATTTGCAGAAAAAAATAGAATCGTACCTTGGGTAACTTACATAAATTGACATATTTGGATTTTTTATATTTACAATTTTTATATTATCATAATAACGATAATGGTGTGTTGTGTTAATAACAGAATAAACATCATCTATATTCAATATATCTGTAAATCTATTTTTACTAATAATCCATTTATCTGAACATGCAATATAGCTATCTTCATATGTAGAAGAACTTAGCACTTCTTGTCTTATTTTTTGAATTTGTTCTGGACTACCATATTTAGAAAACACCTCATTGTTTTCTAAATTCTTTGGTGATACTTTTAATTTATATTTATTAATTGTATTATAGTAAGAACAAATGTCCAAAATAATAACAATTCCGAAACAAACTAATAGCATAACAATGAAACCTACAAGGTTATTTATATTAAACTCAGATTTTATAATCATTTCCAGTGCAACTGCCAGTATAATTATAAGTGCAGTTACCATAGATAAAATACTTATGTAAAAAATACTTTGTACCATACTATTTTTTATAGATTTAATTTCATTTTGTCTTTCTTCTTTTAAAATTTCTAATATTTTTTTATTATTATATTCTATATTTATTCCTTCCTCTTTTTTGTATAATATTTTATCTATAAATCTATAAAATTGAAAGAAGTGTGGATCACTAGGATTATAAGATAGGTGTAATGATATATTAGAGTTTTTACTATTAATGAATATTACTCTTCTTTTTTCATCTTTTGTTATAGAACTTATATCTGCTATGTTTATAATGTCTACAAATTTTGTTTTTCCAACAATCCATTCATTAGAGCAAATTACTTCATCATCTTCATAAATAATATTATTAATTATGTCTTGTCTTATTTTCTTTATTTGCTCTGGTGTACCATATTTTGAAAATATTTCATTTTTTTCAATATTATTGTGCATAGAATTTAGGTTTTTTATTTCTTTAAGCATAGGTTTTGCAATAACTAATATACCTATAATAAGTATTAACGCATATATCTTAATACTATCAATAATATCAATAATATCAATAATACGAAAATCCGTATGTGAAAATTTGTTAAATAAACATAAAAACATGATTAGACAAAATACTATACATATAATAACAATTGCAAATATATTTATATGCAATTGTTTTTTTTGTTTTTTCATACTTTGTTCTATTTCTCCTTTTGCTTTTTCTAATATTATTTTATTATTTTCCTCCATATTACTATTCCTCCTTTTATTAGTTTATATTTTTATTATAACATATATTTGTTAAAAACAAAAATTTTTGATTGACTTTTGCTAAATTAATGATAAAATTTAAACAAAATAGACTAACTTTATATGAAAGGATATAATACATATGATAAATACAGAAAGAAACCCATTTTTTTTAAACTCTTTTTTAGATTATACTGCCACTATTTTAAATAAATCTCCTAATACTATAAAAGAATATAATTATGACTTAAATAACTTCTTAAAATTCATTCTCGTGCATTTTAAGATAACTAATAAAAAGGATTTCAAAGAAATTGATATTCATGACATGGAAATTTCTACAGTAGAAAAAATCAAATTGGAAGATATTCATGCTTATTTATTTTATTTAAAAAATAATTTTAATAGTAAATCAGCAACTCGTGCTAGAAAAGTTGCTAGTATACGTGTATTTTTTAATTATTTATGTAATAAATCTGGAATGATTGATAAAAATCCTGCTCAAAATTTAGAAACACCTAAACAAGATAAACGTATTCCTAAATACTTGTCTTTAGATGATAGTAAAAAATTACTAGAAGCGGCTACAAATATTGATGATAGAAACAAAGAACGTGATTTTGCTATTATTACATTATTTCTAAATTGTGGTATGCGTTTGTCAGAATTAGTTGGAATTAACTTTAAGGATATTAATTTTAATGATTGTAAGCTTAGTGTTATAGGTAAAGGCAATAAAGAACGAACTATTTATTTAAATAAGGCTTGTATGAATGCAATTAATAATTATATAGCTATTCGCCCTAGAGATGGTGTTAAAAGTAATTCTCGTGATGCGTTATTTTTAAGTGAACGTAAAGAAAGAATTAGTAATAGAACTGTTCAATATATTGTAAAACAAGAATTGCAAAGAGCTGGTCTTGATACAAACAAATATTCAGTTCATAAACTTAGGCATACTGCTGCTACATTAATGTACCAATATGGTAATGTAGATATTCGTGCTTTACAAGAATTGCTTGGACATGAAAGTATTTCTACTACTGAGATATATACTCATGTTGATAATTCACAGGTTCGTAATGCTGTAGAAAGCAATCCTTTAGCTAATTTATAATGTATAATTTAATTTTATTTTATAAATAAACATCTTAAAAATATTGATTTTATATTTATACTAATATTATCTAATTTGGCAAATATTTTTTAATGTATTTTAAGAATAATATGTAAGTATATAAATCATTTTTAAGATGTTTATTGTATATTTTTAATATAAATTAATGTAAATTTTATTTAAAAACGTTTGTTTGTAATTACTACAATTATATTATATTGTATTAAATTTACTTTTTAAATTCACAAAATAATAGGTTGAATTTGTTCTAATTCTAATGCTTTTTCTAGTGTTTCTGTAATATATTTACTATCAAATACTAATGAATTCGGCTTAGTAATTGGATTATCTTGTCTGAATGGAACAAAATAATAATGTTTCCTGTTTAATAATTTTCCTATATTTTCAGCACTTCCTGATAATGCATCATTTGTAGAAATGGCAATAACCAATGGTTTTTGATTTCGTAAATGTGATTTTACAGCCATTACTACAGGGGTATCTGTAATACCATTTGCAAGTTTAGCAATTGTGTTTCCTGAACATGGTGCTATTATCATTATATCTGTTAGTTTTTTAGGTCCTATTGGTTCCGCTTCTTGTATGGTATGAATTATGTGCTTTTTAGTAATTTCTTCTATTTGTTTTATATGTTCTGAAGCTTCTCCAAACTTTGTGTCTAAAGCATAACTATTATATGACATTATTGGAATTACTTCTGCACCTAAATTTACAAGATTTTTTATTTGTTCTATTGTTTTAGAAAATGTACAAAATGACCCTGTAAGAGCAAATCCTATTTTAACATTTTTTAAACTCAAATGTATTCCCTCCTTTATAATTTTAATTATTATTATATTATGTAATTATGTAAATAAAGGTGTGGAAATTTAAAAGAGTTCTAGTCTTTTTATACATAACTAGAACTCAAATATATTATTTTTTATTAATTTATTGTGTAAATATTTCAAATTGATGTGTAAGAAACTTAAATAAATATTATTTAAAAATCTATTTAGCATTTGCTAATTTCATAGTTTCTCTTGCAATAACTAATTCTTCATTAGTAGGAATAACCCATACTCTAATTTTAGAATCTGGTGTAGATATTTCAACTTCTTCACCTTTTATTTGATTTTTTGTTTCATCTAATTTTACACCTAAGAACTCTAAATTATTACAAATTCCAGCTCTTCTGTTTATTTGGTTTTCACCAACACCTGCTGTAAATACTATATTATCAACTCCGCCCATAGATATCATGTATTTAGCTATATATTGAGCTATATTTAAATCATATGCTTTTAAGGCTAATTCTGCTTTTTCATTGCCTTCAGAAGCGGCTTGTTCAATATCTCTAACATCAGCAGATACTCCTGAAATACCATAAATTCCAGATTCTTTATTTAGTATTTTATCCATTTCCTCTGGAGTAATATTTTCTTTTTTCATTAAAAATGTAACTATAGAAGGGTCTAAATCTCCGCTTCTAGCACACATCATAATTCCACCTAAAGGTGTTAATCCCATACTAGTATCAACTGATTTTCCACCTTGAACAGCACATAAACTTGCACCTTGACCTATGTGGCAAACAATAGTTTTCATATTTTCTATAGGTGTATTTTCTAGTTCAGCAACTCTTTTTGATACATATGAATGTGATGTACCATGGAATCCATATTTACGAACTTTATATTCTCTATAATAATGATATGGAATAGGGTATAAAAATCTTTCTTCTGGAATTGTTTTGTGGAATCCATTATCAAATACAGCAACATTTGGTTTATTAGGCATTAAACTTCTACAAGCTTCAATTCCCATTGCTGCAGCCATATTGTGTACAGGAGCTAAATCAGCAACTTCTTTTATTCCTGCAACAACACTGTCATCAATTAAAATAGGGTCTGCATATTTTTCTGCACCTTGAACTACTCTATGTCCAATGGCACTTATTTCATCTAAATTGTTAACAACAGCATAAGGTGTTTGTGTTAATTGTTTTATTATGAATTCTAATGCTTCTTTATGTGTAGGTGCACTGTTTTCTATAACATATTTTTCTCCATTTACTTTGTGTGTTACAAATGCTTTAGAATCACCAATTCTTTCATAATTTCCTTTTGCTATAACACTTTCATTCTCCATATTTATTAATTGGTATTTTAATGAAGAACTACCACAATTTAATACTAATATTTTCATATTTTTTAACTTCCTTTCTTTGAATAATTATTGTATTTATATCATATATTGTCTAATTTGGCAAATATGTTTTTATATATTTAAATTAGTTGCTTTTAATTGCATAAGTGTGTCTTTAGCAATTAATAATTCTTCATTAGTAGGTACAACATATAATATTGCAGTAGAATTATCAGCAGAAATTTTTCCTTCACAATTTACAACTGCATTATTTTTTTCTTCATCTATTTTAATTCCAAAGCACTGTAAGTATTCACATATTTTTTTTCTTTCTTTTGGACCTTTTTCACCAACACCTGCTGTAAATGTTATTATATCAACTCCACCCATAGATACCATGTATTTAGCTATATATTGTGCTACATTATAACAGAAATTGTCTAATGCTATTATTGCATTTTTATCTCCATCCATGGCTTCTGCTTCAATATCTCTGAAGTCAACAGATACTTCTGATATTCCATATACTCCTGATTTTTTGTTTAATATTTCGTCCATTTCATCTGGAGTATGATTGCGTAAGTTTGCTATATATGTAACTACAGAAGGGTCTAAATCTCCGCTTCTAGTTCCCATAGGTATTCCTCCGTAGTGGAGTAAATCCCATACTTGTGTCTATAGATTTACCATTTTTTATAGCACATATACTAGCTCCTTGACCTAAATGACAATTTATTATTTTTAAATCTTTTATTGACTTATTTACTAGTTCAGCAACTCTTTTTGATACATATTCATGTGATATTCCGTGAAAACCATATCTACGGATTTTGTATTGTTCATAATATTTATATGGTATAGGGTATATATAGCTTTCTTCTGGAATTGTTTTGTGAAATCCTGTATCAAATACAGCTACATTTATTTTTCCTGGCATTAAGTTTATACAAGCTTCCATTCCAGATATAGAAGCGGGATTATGTAATGGTGCAAGGTCTATAATTGATTTTAAGCCATTTAAAACTTCTGGTGTAATAATTACAGGGTCTGTATATTTTTCACCTCCATGAACAACTCTGTGACCAATAGCATCTATTTCATTTAATGATGTTATAACACCGTATTGTTCACTTAGCAATCTTTTTAATACAAATTTAATAGCTTTTTCATGGTTTGAAACAGGTCTTTCAAACTTATGTTTGCTATCTCCAACTTTATGTGTTAAAAATGAATTAGATTGACCAATTCTTTCAAAATTTCCTTTTGCTAAAACAGTTTCCGTATTCATATCTATTAATTGATATTTTAGTGATGAGCTACCACTATTTAGTACTAATATTTTCATAAATTTGCAATCCTTTCTTTATTTAAATTAATATTTTTGTGTTATGTTAATAAAGTAGGAAAAGTAAAACGTCCAAAATTCCTTCTTTTTCTTTTTTAGTTTTGTGCTTGAACTGCTGTAATTGCTATAACACCTGCAATATCTTTGCTTGAACATCCTCTTGATAAGTCATTTACTGGTTTAGCAATTCCTTGACATAATGGGCCATATGCTTCTGCTTTAGCTAAACGTTGTACTAATTTATAACCAATGTTTCCTGCATCTAAATCAGGAAATATTAATGTATTTGCTTTTCCTGCTACTGGGCTACCTGGTGCTTTTGAAGCAGCTATTTCTGGTATTATTGCTGCATCTAATTGTAGTTCTCCATCACATATTAAGTTTGGTTCTTTTTGTTTTAGTAATTTGGTTGCTTCAACAACTTTATCTGTTAATGGTGAATGTGCACTTCCATATGTAGAATATGATAACATTGCTATTTTAGATTGTTTACCAACCAATTGTTCGAAACTTTTACTAGATGATATTGCAATTTCTGATAATGCTTCTGCATCAGGATATTCATTTAGTCCACTGTCTGAAAATACAAATATTCCATTTTCTCCATATTCACAATTAGGTACTACCATTACAAAAAATGCTGATACCAATTTTGTTCCAGGTGCTGTTTTTAATATTTGCAATGCTGGGCGCAAAGTATCTGATGTAGAGTGACATGCCCCTGATACTAATCCATCTCCATCTCCTTGTTTTACCATCATCATTCCAAAGTATATTTCATCTTTTATTATTTCCTTAGCTTTTTCTAAAGTCATTCCTTTAGATTTTCTTAATTCATAAAAAGCTGCAACATATTCATTATACTTTTCGCTTTCAATTGGGTTAATGATTGTTGCTTTTGTTATATTAAATCCTTTTTCTATTGCTTTGTTTTGTATTTGCTTTGCATCTCCTAGTAATATTATATTTGCATAATCCTCTTTTAATGCTATAGAAGCGGCTTCAATTGTTCTTATATCAATTCCTTCTGGTAATATTATTGTTTTTTTATTTTGTCTTGCTTTGTTTTTTATATCTTGTATAAATGACATTTTTACATTTTTCTCCTTTCAATTTTTATTTAATTACTAATCCAAGTAACTTTGATAATTCTACTGCTTGGTATTCGTCAACTATTAATCCTTGCAAGTCTTGAGGCATAACAACTAACCCTGTAATATCACAGGTTGTAAAATCTATATCTTTCAAATTAGTTCTGTATAATTGTGTTCCTATTAAATTTGAATATTTGAATTCAACATTTTTTAGGTGTGCTTCTTGAATACTTGCATTTGATAATTTACATGAATGAAAACATACATCTCTAAAATGTGTTAATGACATATTTGAGTATGATAAGTTACTTTCATCAAATAGTGTGTTATACATATGTGAGTTTGTGAAATTGCAACCTACTAATTTACAATTTCTAAATACTGTTCTTATAAAATTGCATTCACTGAAGTCTGTATTAGAAAAGTCACAATTATCAAATATTACATCTGTAAATGTTACTTGGTTAAATTTGGCGTTTAAACATATTGATGCTAAAAATTCACATGTGTTGAATTCAATTTTGCAAGTATCTATATGTGCTTCATAACAGCCTTTGAATTTGCATCCTTGTATGTCTAGTTCATTTTTTTGTGCTTCTATTATAATTCTTTTTATATTTGTACATTCTAGTAATTCTGATATGTCTATTCCTGGTATTTCCATTTATTTTCCCCCAATTTTTTTATTAATCTTATGTGTATTTTTTTATATTAAAATATAGTTTTTTGTTTTAGTCAAGAGAAAGTTACTATTTTTTATTTTTTGTATATTTTTTTTATTTTTTTCACATAATAACTTTGAAGCGAATGGAGGTGTTTCATTATGTCAGAAAAAAATAATAAAAATCAAAATAAGAACAATAATAAAAACAATCAAAACAACAACAAAAACAACCAAAATAATAAAAATTGTGACTAGTTTAATGTCTGTATACCTATTATTTAAATATAATAGGTATTTACATTATAATTTTTTGTAAGAATATAATTTAATAAAAAATATAAGAAGCGGAAATTATAAAATTTTGTTACTTTACTTTTAATTAGTACTTTGATGTAACTTTTTGTAACATATATTTTTAATTTTTGGCTTCTTATTTATTATATTAACATTATTTCTCCAAAAATTTTTTTAGGAATTTTCCTGTGTAACTTCTTTCATTTTTACAAATTTGTTCTGGGGTACCAATTGCTATAACTTCTCCCCCATTTTCTCCGCCTTCTGGGCCTAAGTCTATTATGTGGTCACAAGTTTTTATTAGGTCTAAATTGTGTTCTATAACTACTATTGTGTTTCCTGTATCTACTAGTCTTTGAAGTATATCTACCAAGCGATGAACATCTGCTATGTGAAGTCCTGTTGTAGGTTCATCTAAAATATATAATGTTTTTCCGGTTGCTCTTTTAGATAATTCTGTAGCTAATTTTACACGTTGAGCTTCACCACCAGATAGTGTTGTTGATGGTTGTCCAAGTTTTATATATCCTAATCCAACATCATATAATGTTTGTATTTTTTGTTTTATTTTAGGTATATTTTTAAAGAATTCTAAAGCTTCTTCTACTGTCATATCTAATACATCTGCTATTGTTTTATCTTTATATTTTACTTCTAGAGTTTCATGGTTATAACGTTTTCCTTTGCATACTTCGCATGGCACATATATATCTGGTAAGAAGTGCATTTCAATTTTTATAACACCATCTCCAGAACAACTTTCACATCTTCCGCCTGAAACATTAAAACTAAATCTTCCTTTTTGATATCCACGTAATTTAGCTTCATTAGTTCCTGCAAATAAATCCCTTATTATATCGAAAACGCCTGTATATGTTGCAGGATTTGAACGTGGGGTTCTTCCTATTGGTGATTGATCTATATTTATTATTTTATCTATATTTTCTAGTCCTTTTATTTTCTTACATTTACCTGGTTTTTCATTAGAACCATTTAAATCTCTAGCAATTGTTTTGTATAATACTTCATTTATTAAAGTACTTTTACCTGAACCTGATACACCTGTAACACAATTGAATACTCCTAATGGAATTTTTACAGTAACATTTTTTAAATTGTGTTCTGTAGCTCCAATTATTTCTATACATTTTCCTTTTACAGGTTTTCTTCTTTTTTCAGGAACTTTAATTTGCTTTTTACCACTTAAATATTGACCAGTTATAGAGTCTGAAATTAATTTTATTTCTTCTGCAGTTCCTTGTGCCATAACTTTACCACCATGAACACCAGCGCCTGGACCTATATCTATAATTTGATCTGCAGCATACATTGTATCTTCATCATGTTCTACTACTAATACTGAATTTCCTAAATCTCTTAGTTTTTTCAAAGTTGCAATTAGTTTTTCATTATCTCTTTGATGTAATCCAATACTTGGTTCATCTAAAATATACAATACACCTGTTAAACCTGCACCTATTTGTGTTGCCAAACGTATTCTTTGGGCTTCACCACCAGATAATGTACCTGCACTTCTTGATAGTGTTAAATATTCTAAACCTACATCAATTAAAAATTGAAGTCTTTTATGCATTTCTTTTAAAATTTGATCAGAAATCATAGCATCCTTTTTTGATAATTGTAAATTTGATAAATACTCTTTAATTTTATTTATTGGCATATCTGTTAGTTCGTTTATATTTTTGTCCCCAACTTTTACAGATAATACTTCTTTTTTTAATCTTGCACCATTACATTCATCACAATCACTATTACTCATATACATCTCATAAAAATCACGCATTCCTTGTGATTTAGTTTCATTGTAACGTCTTTCAAGTGTTGGAATAACCCCTTCAAAGCTTTGAGTAAATTTACGAGTACCTGTAGCAGATTGAAATTCAAAATCTATTTTTTCGTCACCTGTTCCATACAAAATTTTTTCCATAAATGAACGAGGTAAATCTTTTATTGGTTTACGTATATCTACACCATAATGTTTAGCAATACTTTCAAAATACATTTTTGCCATAGTATCGCCTTTTTTCATAGTACTTGCACCAAATGCTTTAACTCCATCATATAAAGTTTTAGTTTTATCTGGAATAATTAAATCTTCATCCATTTTCATTAAATAACCTATACCTGTACATTTTGAACATGCACCAAATGGATTGTTAAATGAAAATAGACTTGGTGTCAATTCAGGAAAACTAAACCCACAATCAGGACACGCATAATTTTGGCTAAATAACATTTGTGCTGAATCTTCATCTGAACTTATTATATTAGCTGTTTTTACTATATTAGAAAGATTTTTTATAGATTCATTTGGTATATAAGCTACATCAATTGCAACTAAATTATCTGCATGTTTTAATGCAAGTTCTACAGATTCTGCTAATCTGCTTCTTATGTCAGGTTTTATAATTAATCTATCTATTATTAATTCTATATTATGTTTTTTCTTTTTATCAATAGAAATTTCATCAGACAATTCTATTGGTTCACCATCAATTCTAGCACGTGTAAAACCCTGTTTTTGAAAGTTTTGAAGAAGTTTTACATATTCGCCTTTTCTATTTCTTACAACAGGAGCTAAAACTTGAATTTTTGTTTCTTCAGGTAAAGACATTATTGTTTCCAATATTTGATCTATTGATTGTTTTTCTATTTTTTTACCACAATGAGGACAATATGGAACACCAATTCTTGCATATAATAAACGAATATAATCGTATATTTCTGTTACAGTTCCTACTGTAGAGCGTGGGTTTTTTGATGTAGTTTTTTGATCTATTGAAATTGCTGGTGATAAACCATCTATTGATTCAACATTAGGTTTTTCCATTAGTCCTAAGAATTGTCTTGCATATGATGATAAGCTTTCTACATATCTTCTTTGCCCTTCTGCATATAAAGTATCAAATGCGAGTGAAGATTTTCCTGAACCTGATAAACCTGTTATTACTACTAATTTGTCTCTTGGTATTTCTAAATTTATATTTTTTAAATTATGCTCTTTTGCTCCTTTAATTATTATTTTATCATTCATTTTTTATATTTCCCCCTTGCACAATTTATTTTAGTATTAGTATCTGTTTATATAATTGTTATTATAACATATTTTTTTATAAATGTGTATATGTTTTTAGTGGATAAGTTTACTTAATTAGTTGTGATTTATATTATTTTTTTATAGTAAGGACTTATTGTATGGTTTACTTTACATAACTCAAAAATAATTCCTTGGTCGTCAACTTATTATGTAATTATATGTCAGTATTATTTTTCTTTGTATAACAATATGTTCCATAATATCTGATATTATATGGTACACTTGTTTACATATTTCCTGAATAATTTTGCAGGTGTCAACTTGTTATGTCTTGTTATGGTTTATATCATACTTTCCCCTGTATACAGCAATATTAACTTAATACTTTTGCCTCTCTTGTTTTTAGTTTATAATTCATAGTTAAACTGTTTTATCCTATATTAAACAAAAATATAGAGCAAATAATTTTACAACAACTTATATAGCAGTTATAAAATCTTTACTCTATATTTCTGGTAATGTTATTGTATATACTATTAGTACATACATTTTAAAAAGTTTTAATTTCCTGTTCTTTCTGGATTATACACATATTAATAAAATTTTTCAATATTTCCTAATATCTTGATTATAACATTTCTTTTATTTGCTCTTCTCTATTTTTAATACTTAATAAAGTAACAGGCACATCTAGTACCGTTTTACAGCCTCTTTCACCTTTATTATACATTTTACAAGCAGCTCTTGCATATGAAATTAATACTGATGCTGTAAATTCTGGATTTGATTCTAGTTTTAATGAATATTCCATTACTTGATTTGTTGATATTCCTGTATTTCCGCTTCTTATTACAAATCCTCCATGTGGCATTTTACTATGATTTTTTTGCAATTCTTCTTCGGTTATAAAATTTACTGTTGTATTATAATCTGCAAAATAATTTGGCATATTTATAATTTCTTTTTCTATTTTTTCTTTATCTGCTCCATCTTCTGCCACTACATAACATACTCTATAATGTTTTTGTCTTGTAGTTAATTCAGGTTGTTTCCCGCTTCTAGCTAATTCAACAGCTTCATCATATGGTATTGTATATTGTTTTGCATCTTTTACTCCTTCAATTCTCCTTATAGCATCTGAATGCCCCTGGCTTACTCCTTCTCCCCAAAATGTATATGTTTTTCCATTAGGTAATATTGCATTCATATATGCTCTGTTAATTGAAAATAATCCTGGATCCCAACCTACTGATATAATAGAAATATGTTGTTCATCTGGTGTATTTCCTGCTAAGTCTGCATTATTAACATTATTGTAATATTCAGGTATTTTTGCATGTGTGTCAAAACTATCTATTGTATTAAACATTTTTGCAAACTGTGGACCTTGTATAGGTAAGTCTGTAGCTGAACCTCCACATAAAATTACAACATCTATTTTGTTTTTCCATTTTTCTATCTCATTAATTTGTATAACAGGAACATTTGACTTTGTTTCTATATTTGCTCTTCTTGAAATTATACAAACCAATTCCATATCTTCATTTTTTGTAATTTCACTTTCTACACCTTTCCCTAAATTGCCATATCCACATATAGCTACTTTATATCTTTTATTTGGTGTTTTGTTTTCCATAATTATACCTCCTATTCTGTCAATTCTTTAATTTTATCACGTAATTCAGCAGCTTTTTCAAATTCCATTTTAGCAGCATGTTCTAACATTTCATCTGTTAATTTATTTATTAATTCTTCAATTGTTGTATTACTATCTAATTTATATTCTTCTTGTGTTTCTTCTATTACACTTGCTTTTATAGTATCACGTATTGATTTTTTTATAGTTTGAGGTGTTATTCCGTGTTCTTCGTTGTATTTCATTTGAATTTTACGTCTTCTGTTTGTTTCAGTAATTGCCTTTTCCATTGAATCTGTTAATTCATCAGCATACATTATAACCCTACCATCTGTATTTCTTGCGGCACGTCCAATTGTTTGTATTAATGAACGTTCTGAACGTAGGAAACCTTCTTTATCTGCATCTAGTATTGCTACTAGCGAAACTTCTGGTATATCTAACCCTTCTCTTAATAAGTTTATTCCTACTAATACATCAAATTCACCTTTACGTAAATCATGTATTATTTCCATTCTTTCAAGAGCTTTTATATCTGAATGCATATAACGTACTTTTATATCTATACTTGATAGATATGAGGTTAAGTCCTCAGCCATTTTTTTAGTTAAAGTAGTAACTAATACTCTCTCCCCTTTTTCAACTGTTAAACGAATTTGTGTTATTAAATCATCTATTTGATTTGTTACTGGTTTTACTTCTATTTTCGGATCTAATAAACCTGTTGGACGAATTACTTGCTCTACAACATTTCCTTTTGAATGTTCTTTTTCGTAATCTGCAGGTGTTGCACTAACAAATACTACTTGATTTATTCTTTGTTCAAATTCGTTAAAAGTTAAAGGTCTATTATCAAATGCTGATGGTAATCTAAAACCATAATTTACTAATGATTCTTTTCTTGCTCTATCACCATTGTACATAGCTCGTACTTGTGGTATTGTAGCATGAGATTCATCTATTAATAATAAAAAGTCTTTAGGAAAATAATCAAATAATGTGTATGGTGGACTTCCTTCCGGTCTACCACTTATATGTCTTGAATAATTTTCTATTCCTTGACAAAAACCTGTTTCTCTCATCATTTCCATATCGAAATTAGTACGTTCTTCTATTCTTTGTGCCTCAATTAATTTCCCTTGTGACTTAAAAAACTCTACTCTTTTATTTTTCTCTTCTTCAATTGTTATTAATGCTTTATCTAATTTTTCTCTACTTGTAACATATTGAGATGCTGGTGGAATTAATACATGACTTCTTAAACCTGTTGCTTTACCGGTTAATGGATTAATTTCATGTATTTTTTCAATTTCATCACCCCAAAACTCAATTCGTAATGCTGACTCACTTTGTGATGATGGATATATTTCAAGTACATCTCCTTTTGCTCTAAAAGTTCCTCTTTTGAAATCTAATTCATTTCTAGAGTATTGCATTGATACTAATTTTCTCATTACATCATCTCTTGATTTTTGCATGTTTGGGCGAAGTGATAACATCATTTCTTGGTAATCTATTGGGTCACCTAAACCATATATGCATGATACAGAAGCTACTATAATTACATCTTTTTTTTCAAATAATGCTAGTGTTGCAGAATGACGTAGTTTATCTATTTCATCATTTATAGATGAGTCTTTTTCTATATATGTATCTGATGCTGGAATATAGCTTTCTGGCTGGTAGTAATCGTAATATGATACAAAATACTCAACATTGTTCTCTGGGAAGAACTCTTTGAATTCCGAATACAACTGACCGTGCTAAGGTTTTGTTATGTGCTAACACTAGTGTTGGTTTCTGTACTTTTTGTATTATGTTAGCCATTGTGAAGGTCTTTCCTGAACCTGTAACTCCTAGAAGCGTCTGGAATTTCTTGCCTTCTTTAATTCCATTTGATAAGTATTCAATTGCTTGTGGTTGGTCTCCTGTTGGCTTGTAATCTGAATGTAACTTAAACATGTTTTCACTTCCTTTTTTGTTTATATTTCAAGCTTTTTCCGTGATTTATGTACTATGTTCTTTATTAACCTAAAATTCGTAAAATTCACAATTTTTCCGAATTCTTTTTGGAATTCTGAATGCCAATTTTTTTCATTTTTTTGCCATTTTACGAATTAGGTCACATTTTTTATTTTTTTCAAGTAAATATTGCTAGGTAATACTAGACAATTCTAAATAAGGTTATCTGTTTTTCTATAATAAGCATTATATCACAGAATAGGCAATTTAACAATATATATTTTACCTCTTCTATACACACAATTCTTCAATATAATTATCTAATATATCTATTTCTTCATTAGATTTATGATATTCTTTTACCACTGGTATGTCGAAAGAAGTAACATCATTTATAAAATCATCTATAACATTATTATTTACTTCTTTAGATATATCAGTATAATCATTTACTACCGTATCTTCATTTTTAGGTAGTACATCAGCTATAAATGATTCTATATCATTAACACAATCAGTAACAAGTTCTTCCTTATCTGCATAAACATCTGCTGTTATAATCTGCGTAGCATGTCCTAGCTTTTTAGATACAGCTTTTAAGTTAAAATTATTTTTTAAAAGTATTGTTGCATAAGTTGCTCTTAAATCGTGCCATCTTATATCTGGTAAGCCATTATCTTTTAATAACTTTTATGTATTGTTCTAATTTATCTAGCAGTTTTACTTATCCTCTTTTACAATATGTGTTAAACCATTGAAATATTTTTCATCTATTAGCATATTTTTAATACTGCTAGGTCTTAAATCTATACCTTTAAGTTCTTCTGAAGTAACCCACTTGAATTTTAGTAATTTTTTTTCTCCTTTATCGTTTTCAATCCTTTCGTAATCTTTCATTTCTAATTCAGACTTGATGTTTATAATATAATAAAATTCTATTCCGTGACACTTTTTATTATTTCTTCTCCAAAAATTTTCTTGTATAGCAAATAACTTTGCCTCTTGAACATCACAACCAATTTCTTCTTTTATTTCTCGCATAAGTGCTTGTTTAGAATTTTCTCCAATTTCAATGTGTCCTCCAGGTATATGATAATAAGGCGTTTGATTTACTCTCATAATCAAAAATTTGTTTTCTTGTTTAATTATTCCACAAGTTCTTCCATGAAATTCTTCCTTATCAGTTTTAATCTTTAAATCCATAGTTTTCATCCCTTCTTATAAATTTATAATATATCAAATTAATTTTTCTTAATCTAAAAATGTATCTATATTTTATCAATTTTTTACAATTATGTCAACATTCTAGATACAAAAAACACGTCGTTTTAAGAATATAAATGTTACAGTTCAGTAAAAAATTTTTTTAAGCCTTAAATTCAATTATTTTATTTCACTCTTTAAATTTTCATCTTTAATTTTGGCAGATGTTTATCTAATTATCCCTTGTATTATGATATACTTGCTACATGCACTGTTCTCTTACATTTGCATATCCTTTTTATCAATTTCTGAAATATTTTGTAACCTTGTATAGTGCAAGTTATTAACTAATCTAGTTGAAGTAATCTTTTTACTCAAATAAAAACTCTACATGTTGCAAAAATATTTTTGAAAATTTTGATATATATTGTTGAAAAACTAACTAATTATTATTGCGATAGTTTGAAAATACAGCATGTAAGTTAAAAGGTGCCAAAATTTATACACTTTACTAAAAAAAGGTCACTATTACATTATTTCTTATTAATTTTCACCTATAGTTTCTAAATATTTTTTTAATATACACATATCTCTTTTTATAATTATTTTAGTAGAATATATACTACTATATTCAGAAGCCTTTGCCTTGCCATAACACTCTGATATTTTTTTGTATGCCTCCATTGGCTCAAGCCAACATATTTCAGACCCTTCATCCATTTCCTTTTGAGTTAAATGTAGAGTTTTAGTATCTTCAATCACTTTTGCTACATATACATACGATGTCTGTTTAAAATTCATTTTTCCTCTAAATTCCTCTATATATCCTAATTCTTTTATTATTTCAATTATACATCCTGCTTCTTCTAAAGTTTCTCTTTTCAGTGCTTCTTCATAGCTTTCGCCTTCATCAACGCCTCCACCAACAAGTTTGTATTCATTTTTATTTTTTTTATGTAGTATTGCAATTTTATTTGCATCATTAATTAAAATTACTCTAACAGCAATTCTAGTATTTGGATTTTCACACATCTTTTCTTCTTCTCCAATATCAATATCTGAAATTTTACCAATAAAATTCATAATATTCCTCCTATAATAAATAATCGAGTAGAGGAGCCATGATTTTGATACACACTTCCTCCACTTCCACCTCACGATGGATAGCTTGTGTTTCTCTAATTAGTTGGCGATATATACCTCCAATACGGACTTTCACCGATTAGCTAAACGACATGCCTGTCGCACATAAAATACTGAAGGCGATAATAACTATCGCCCTCAGTCAAACGCATTGAATATTTTAAATGTCCTTCAAATAGACAAAGGTTTCGTACTCACTTATTTTGTGAACAATTTCTTTAGGGATACGGTTGCTCTCTGCAATAATATTCATCTTTTTAAGCAAAAACATTTCATCAACTGTAACTTTCACATCAGGGTCAGGGGAATGCAGTGAATTGATCCATTTGTTACAATATACAAATCATATTGTTTCTTATGTAAATATTCTAATATATTATATGCATTTGAATTGTTATATTCTTCTTTTAATTTTTTTGTTTCTTTTTCCATTGTCATATCCTGCATCTCCCATAAGATTTTCCATTTTTCAAGTTTATATCTTTCACTATCACTTGACTCTAAATCTTTTATAAGAATATCCAATTCTGTTTGTTCTGAATTATTAGCTGATGTTAACCTACGTTTTATTAGCAATCCGTATTTTGCATCGCAAAGTATATGCACTCTGAATACGTAATGCCACTCTTTTTTTGTAGTTGCATCCTTCATAAAATATGTTTTATAAGAATTCGTTACATCATGTTCTGCTCTATTATCTTCACATTTTTCTTTATTATATTGATTTCATATGTATCTAAAAATTTCCCATCAATGGCACAATCCTTTCCAAAATCCGCTAAATTTTCATACATAAACTTTATTAAGTTCTCGTTTATTTCTTCAATTTCTGCATTATGATTTTTTGATCTTTTTATAAAGTTTGTAAATACTCTTGCGTGTGGTATCAAGTGAATTCTAGTCTTCATAAATTTATATTTACCATCACTTAATTCACATAACGCTCTTAATTGTGAATTTCTTGATAATTCTCTTCTAAATGACTCAACACTTCTATGTCCAAAAATTTTCATTGCATATATTAAATTTAACATCACTCTTACCAGATAATCATTTTTTAGAGCTACGGTTTCATACGTTTTTGACTAACGAAAACATTCATAGAGTATTTTTTCTCTTGTATTATTATTTTTATCTATATTTATAATAACAAAATATATAATTTTATTCACTACTTCGTTTAACAAATTTTTTATAAAAAGTGTTAAACTTTAACCACAAATTTCTCCGTATTATTTTTTTAAATTACAAACTGTTACATTCCTCTCTTATTGTCGATTTCATTTAGAAATACTTATTTTATTAACATTTTGTGATTAAATATCTATCTTTCAATATCATAGTCCAAACAATTCCATGTTTTCTCGCATACTTCTGCATTATCAGAAATCGCTTTATATAAGAAGAAGTCTTTATCACTCAATAAGCACATATCTACTTGTCTATTTTCACGAATATTTACAGAATCATTGGTTATATCACAATTGTACCAATTTCCATTAATTTTCACTTGATTCCAAACGTGCATACTTCCGTTACTACAATTTCGGTCTACTCCTGTAACACACTTATTTTCAATATTCAATATATTTAGTAATTGGGATAAAGATTCTGAATATCCTTCACAAACTGCTTTTCCTTTTAAAACTCCTCCTCTTAATGAATGAGAGTCGGAAATTCTTGAAGGTTCTCCATCATCATCAAAATCAAATTGTATATTTCTTCCTATTAAATAATATGCTTGTATAAATTTATAATACTCTGATTTGTATTTGTCTATATTTTTAGAAAAACTATTAAGTTTTGTCAAAATATTTATATACTCACTTACTGAATATAAATGTCTCATGCACGAACCTTTGATATTGGACCATTTAACTTCTATTCCATATAATCTAATATCTTTTCCAATACTTAATATTGTATCCACAGAGCATTTAGATAAGTCACTAATTTTTAATATTATATTATAATTTTTATTTGCTTTTAACTTCGGTAATTTATTTAATAAAATATTATAATCAATCGAAAAAAATATTTTATTATTTGCTTTCTTAAAATGATAATTAAATTCTTTTTCATTCTTTATGCTCACAACAATATTACTATTATCGTTTATTAGGTATTGTATATCGGAATATTCACTTTCATTCTCACTATCCAATACTACATGCTTTTCTTTTTTGGACATTTTTATTAAATTTCTTATAGTATCTAAATATGATTTATTATAATTTTTTAAAACAATTATAACATCATTATTACTACGTAGTATAATGTCTTTCATTTTTTTTATTTCTTGAATTGAAATATTTCTATGTTGTGCATTAATATATATTCTCGTATCATTTTGAATTTTACAATTACGGTTTACAAAGGAAATTATCATATTTTTTTGTATGATATACTATATATCATCACACTCTCCTTTCTTTTTAGAGTAGTTTCGCAAAATATTGTCACTCTGTAATATTTTATAAAATACTCCTGTTTTTTTATTTTAATATTGACATTACCTCTATTTTCTTGTATTATTTATAAAAAACGAAGGTGATATATATGATAGAGTTAAATGATGAATTTATGATACTAGATGCTAGAAATTGTCCTGAAAGTATAGAATATATTGATTTTAATTTAGAAAGTACCTACAATAGCACAAATCCTGCACTAAAGATAAACTTTAGTGATGACATAGTTTATAATACTTTATGTATAAAAAAACTACAAAATTTAGAAAATAATAATGTTAAATTCTGCTCACAAATTGATAATAATAATGTCAAATATATAATATCAAATTGTGATCAAGATATTTTAGTTGCATTAAAAGCAATTTCCATTTCCGATACAAAATCCAAATATGAATATTTATATAATTCCATATTTGAATCTCTAGATATTATTTGGAATGCCAATAATCCTTGTAAATTTTGTAATAATATTTGTATAGCCACTAGGCATAATAAGAGACGTCAAAGAGAAAACGGTTGTTGCTATTCGTTTACTTATTCTAAAAAGCCTTTTAAATTTATTGAAAATGAACATTTATGCGAGTATCTGAGTGAGAACAAAAAATGTACTACTCAAAATATATCTTGTAAATTATTTGTTTGTCCTTACCTAAAAAAAGCAAAGCTTTTTAATATTGATATAAAAAATTTTCTATTAATTCAAGCTTTTTTTAATAGAAAACAGCAACTGATATTAAAATATAATTATTTTAAATCTAAGGAAGAGATTATTAATAAATTATTAGAAAAAAATAACAACTCCCTTCTCTTATATTATTTACTAAGTAAATATAGAATTGATAGATAAACAAAAATGAACAATTCATTGTTCATTTTTGTTCATTTTTAATCTCTTTTTTAAAATACTAAAATCTTCTTTATATAATGAAAAAATATACATGTCAAAGTATTTTCCATTGAAATATTTATTAGATTTTAGTATTCCCTCTACTTTGAATCCAGCAGTTTTTAAAAACTTCATACTCATTTTATTATAATCATATACTGAACAATATATTTTTCTAATTGTATATTTATTAAATAAATAATCATAGAATGCCATTCCAGCTTGTACTCCATAAATCGTATTCCTATACTTTGAGCATATACAAATCGTTGTATACAAGTTACCATCATTTGGATTATATCTAAATGAATTTATAAAACCTATATATTCATCATCGTTATCAACACTCTTAATTGTCATAAATTCATGATATTTGTAATTTAGTTTTTTATAAAAATCTTTAGTAAAATCATTTTTACTTTTTATTGTCATATCTTTTGAATATAAATATCTAGTATTATAATCTTGATGACAATTAAATAAAAAAACAATATCATTGCTGGTTATATTATTTGTAGTTAGTCTTTTTAACTTAACGCTTTTCCACGTAATAAAATTTTTTTCCATATATACATCCTTCTATTTTCTTTTTAAGGTCAAAATAATTCTACTTATATACTTCCCCTCATAATAGTAATCATCTTTTAAATTTGCTTCAACAACAAAACCTATTTTCATTAATATATTTATTGTTGATGTGTCGTTTTGATATGTTTGATAATATATATTTTTTAAAGGCCAATTTGCAAAACAAAAATTTACAAACATTTCTATAGAATCTCTTAAAGTTTTATTCAAATTTTCGTTTTGAATATTATCATTTTGACAATATTTAACTTTAATACTTATATTCCCATCTGTTAAATTATCATTTTCTGAGTAAAGCTCAAATAAAATTTTATTTGAGCTTTTATCTAACACACCGAAATTAACTAAACTTTTTGTCCTTTCATTCTTTGATGCCACAAATTTTATTTCATTATTTTCTAAAATAATTTCTTCCATAAAAATTACTTCCCATCATCTGAAAAATCCGGTCTGCAATCATCTGATGGAGAACATGGACTACAACTTCCCCATCCTCCACCATAATCATCCGTATCTGGTTTACAGTTTCCATTTGGGCTACATGGTCTACACTCTGACCAATCGTCCCTCATATCAGGTGTACAAAGAACATCTGGTGAACAATCACCATCAGGTGAACATGGACTACAATTTGGCCAACAAGGTCCATCTAACCTTTCATCTGAAACATCAAAAATCTTTGGTTCTCTTGAATCATTAATTGACTCTTTGTCTTTTGGGAATTCTGGAAATCTTTCTTCTTCCATACTATACCTCCTTGTAATTTATTTCTTGAGTAACCTGTTCGATGTTTTTCCACACACCTTCTTCTGGTGAATAACAACACCTAGGATACTTAGCAAGCTTATCATCAAATACACCTAATGCTAAAGGTCTACAGTCAGAGCAAGCATATCTATATTCACAGTTTTGACAACTTTTGATTTCATTTTTTGTTATCTCCCATGATTTTTGTATATTTTGCATTAAATCTTGCAAAGGCGTACTTTTAACATTTCCAATGATAGAATTTCTAGAAAAAATGCATGGTAGAATATCACCATTAGAAGCAATAGCAATTTTTTCATTTAAACAAGCATTATAAAAATGATTATATTCAAATTGCTTTTTAGTAATTCTAAATCTTGGAAATGTATAATATCTATTGCTTAATATACTATAATCTTTTATTTGATGTTCTATATTATCATTAATGCAACTAGGTCTAATTACATCATATCCATTATAATCTATTCCTAAATCTTCTACAATGAATTTTTTAATATTCTCAATATAGCGTTCATTCTCTTTCATTAATATTACCGCAACACTAACCTTTAAATTATTCTCTTTTAACAGTTTTATAGCATTAACAGTTTTTTCAAAACTACCTTTAATTTGTGTAACTGTTTCATGTGTTTCAGCATTATATCCATATAAAGAAAATCTAGTATTAACATTGTATTTTTTTAATATTTCAATGTTATCCTTATTTATTAAAGTAGCATTCGTAAAATTTGTAATTTTTTTAAATCCCTTTTCATGTAGATATTTTATTATTTCATAAATATTTTTATAGCAAAATGGTTCTCCTCCAATTAGCTGAATATCTCTACACCCCATATCATATAATTCGTCTATGACTGTATACCATTCTTCTAATTTCATTTTTTCAGTTTTACATTTTGGAGGCTCTCCAAAATTTCCATAACAATGTACACAACGTAAATTACATTGTTCTGTCAATTCTAACCAAGCAAATTTAATTTTAAACTTTGGTTTTTCAAATTCAAATTTTTTGCTGATTTGACTAGGGTTTATTAGTTGTTTTTTTATCAAATCATCTACAAAATTCTTTTGTTGAGTGTTCATTTGTTTCTTTTCTATAAAGTTTATGATAGAAAACTTTGCGATTTCATTTAGTTCATAAACTTTTTCTTTTCTTAGGTCGTATATTGCAGCATTTTTGCTACCCGTGACAAAATAATTGTCATTTCCTAAATAAACTTCCATAAATATACACTCCTTTGCATGCAATATACCACATCTTTTTGATTTTGTCAAATTTAACTTATGATGTATTTTTTTCTCGTTTGTGTCAAGTAAAAGTAGGCAATTTTTTTCTCTTTTTTTCTAATCCAATATTGCCGATTGTTTCAACACTTTTT
>CAKPDY010000018.1 GCA_934149165.1 uncultured Clostridia bacterium
TGCCTACTTTAATTTTACACTAACAAAGTAGACAAAATTTTATGTTCATTTTGCCTACTTTAATTTTACACTAACCTCTAGAAAGGAGTACATATGGTAAACAAAGTAAGAACATCCAAAGAAGTTGCTCGAAAAGCTAGCAATCAATTAAGAAGTACAAAAACAACAAAGAATCAAAAATCTGTTGCGGCAAGCGCATTGAGAAACAGAAGCAAAAAATAAAATGAAAGGAGTTGTATATGTATGAAAGATTCAAGTAGAGCAACAATAGCTTATATAGTAGGGAAAGCAGTCAGAAAAAAAAACGATAATTGCTCAGCAGTATATGATCATAAAAAATCAAAGTATATTAACATGTCAGGAGATGTTAGTAGTGATGGAGTGAATGTATATAACTATGAAAAATGTTGCTATTTTTCTGGTAGTAGAAGTAGTTCTACATATAATATTTACAATTATGGTGACAGTTGTTATATATCATTAGAAATTAAAGGAAATGAGTTTAATGGATATGATTATGGGACATCTTCATATTTTAGTGGAAATGTAAATAATAGAAGTGTTTCGGTTTATGATTATGAAGATGGTCAATATTACAATTACTCAGTATAAAACATAATAAAATTAATAAAATTAATAAAATTAATAAAAATAAATTTCTACAATTTTATAGAAATTTATTTTTGCTTATGGTAGAATCAAAAATATAAAATTATAACTGCATTAATTAAAGCTGTTTTAATAAAAATGGATTATATTAAATAATATTGTAAATAATAAATAAAAACAAAAGAAATAGGAGATGCAAAAGATGATTGACCTACCAAAAGCAAATAAGGAATTTATTAAGTATGTTAAAGAATTTGATGATACAAATTGGAAAATAAAAGGAAAACAAAGACATTCTATTAGAGTTGAAAATATTTCAAAACTAATTGCAGAAGATTTAAAATTAAATCAAGAGGAAATAGATTTGGCAATGTTAATAGGACTTTTACATGATATTGGTAGATTTGAACAAGAAAAACAATATCATACTTTTAATGATTTAAAAAGTTTTGATCATGGTGATTATGGTGCTGAACTATTAAAAAAACTAATACGAAATTTTATAAGTATAGATAAATATGATAATGTAATCTTTGAGGCTGTTAGAAACTACAACAAATTAGGAATAGATGAAAAATTAAATGAACAGGAAAAATTCTTTGCTAGACTTGTAAGAGATGCTGATAAGCTTGATATTATGGACGAAACTATTAATTTATTTTACAAAGAAACTAGAGATTTAGTAAATGAATCGGATATTTCTGAATATACATTAAATTTTGTGAAAAATCATCAGCCAGTAGTAACTCCAAAAGATGTTGAGATATCACGTTTAGATGGTGTTGTAAGAACAATAGCTTTTGTATTTGATTTAAATTACAATAAAAGTTTCCAAATTTTAAAGGAACAAAATTATATTAATAGAATAATAGACAAATTCGATTACAAGAATGAACATGCAAAAAAATGTATCGAAGAAGTAAGAAAAATAGCTAATGAGTATGTTGATGAAAAACTAAAAGACTCCTGAACAATCAGAAGTCTTTTAGTTTTTTTGCTTGAAATGGTGAACCTTATGCCTTCTCAGGATAGAGCTGTACCCAATTTGCATCATATCCGTCCTTGACTTCAACAGAATCACTGGTTACATGCATTCTTCTCTTGAAAGGGAAAACACAAACATCAATCCCAACTTCTTCAGCAGTTTCGCCGAGAATGTTGTCAGGACCATAGTCGCAGTCCAATTCAACCCTTGAAGATGTCGCAAGTTCGTTCTCAATGCGCTGGGCAAGCAGATTGCAGAACTGCTCAAGCTGTTCTTTTGTTGCAGCATTCTCCATTGCTCTCATGTGTCCCATCATCATAATCACGAAGGACTCATTACTTCTTCGGTCCCCGTTACAAAAACTGTTAGGGGTCGGATTGCCGATTGCTTCTGTCCACCACTTTGCGGCAACAGTTGTTGCCTTACGTACCTCTGCCATAGTTGTAAACCTCCTTAATGAATTTCTAGGCATATTTATACGGAATGTGCTTTATTTGTATTCGTGCACTGCGAATATCAATAATTATCATAGCACAGATTTACATAAAATGCAATATTTGGTTGCTATTATTTAATATATGAAAGAATTGGTGAATTGAAAAAGTAAATTCCATTTTTCAATAAAAATATTAAAGATAACACAAACGTCCAGTTTTGGGCGTTTTTATATGTTCAAAAAGTTGTATTTTTTATAAAAAAGTAGTAAAATTATGATATAAGTTAGAAAAAATCGCATGCTTAATAGACAAATGTAACCAATTTTTTTTGAAAAGTAAGATTAAATTCCATTTGTCTTTTATAAAATATAAAATTAAGCATAGGTGTTTCTAATTTATATTTTTTAGAATAACTTGGGGAAGGAATTCTAAATTAAATTATTTAAGGAGATAAGGTTTTAATATAACTTTATCTCTTTGTATCTTTTGTATATTTAATTTTTTAGCAACATCTTCACCATACATAAAAGTAAAAACTTCATAAGGAGATTTATAATTTAGTGATTTTCTAGGTGTCGAGTTAATATGTGAAAACATCAAATTCAATTTCTTTTGAGTAAGGAAGTTTAAATCGATACCATTTGGCAAAATATCTCTTATATAATTATGATTATTTTCAACATGTGGCTTTTGAGATGACTTCATTGCATCACAATAAAAGATATTTGAACGTATTTCACCAGTATCAGTGTTTACTTCAAAAAGTTGTGACTTTTCAAATTCAGAGCCACGGTCTGTAAGTAATAAAGAAAACAGTTGTCTAAATTCTTCATCTTCCAATTTATCTTGAAGTTTGCTTAAAGTATTGCTCATTGATTCTGATGTTTTTTCTTTATGCAAATATCCAATCATAAATCCAGTTTTTTCAAATATAAAAGTCTGAATATACGGACCAGACAAATCATTCATAACCGTATCCATTTCAGTAATTTGAATATTTGGATTTTCAGAAATAAATTGTAGATAATCAGTATATGTATGACCAGTATAATTAACAGGTTCTTTTCTTTTTTTATATTTCACTTTTGATATTTTTCTATTTACTTGCTCTTTTAAAGAAAAGTTATCAATTCCAAAATCTTTAAAAACACCCATTTCAATATAATTATATAATGTTTTATAACATTGTTTTATTTCTTTATGTGTTGATAGGATTTGGTTAATAGATTGTCCTTGTTCAAGCAAAGGTGTAATAATTTCAGCAATTTTTCTACGTTCAGTAGTATTTAAGTTAATCCCTTCTCTAGAATCCTTTAAATTATATAGATAGGATTCTTTGGCTTGAGAGGCATAGTAAAAATATTTATCTAAGTGGCAATTAGAAATATTTGGACATTTATTGCAAGCACCAGGAGAACGGTCTCTTCTAGAACATTTGGCTTCTTCATATCTATCGCATTTTTTCTTACAACCATGACATTCTTTAAGGTGAATACATAGACTATCTAAATTGAATACATTTCGAGGTTTTAATTTTCTATGTTTTTTAATTTCTTTTCCAATAGTTGACGGGTCTTTTACCAATAGTTTTGCGATTTCAACTTTTGAAATTCCAGATTCAATACCATTTTGAATAATTTTTCTTTGTTCTAAATTAAGATGTGAATTATCATAAATTATTTTTTTTATCATAAATTTACCTTCTTTCTTTAGAAACACCTATATTTATATTATACAAAAAAGAAGTTAATCTTACAAATTCGTGTAAATGGAATTTGTTGTAAGATTAACTTCTACTATTATATCTGAAACTGGAATTTACTTTTTCAATTAACAAATATCAAAAAATTAGAAAAAGATTAAAAATATAGTTGACATCGACAAACAAATGTTTTATAATATATAGTACATTGAAAGGAGAGCGATTGTATGAAGAAGGAAATTATAAAGACAGAAATGAAAGTAAAGGATAGATTAGTTAGGGTTATAAGAATAGGCAAAGTTGATTATATTAGTTTGACGGATTTAGCTAGATATAAAAATCCAATTGAGCCTAAAGATGTTATAAAGAATTGGTTAAGAGCAAAAACAAATATTGAATTTTTAGCACTTTGGGAACAAATGCATAATCCTAATATCAAAGGGGTCGAAATCGACACCTTTAAATCAGAAGCGGGTACACATTATTTTACAATGTCCCCACAAAGATGGATTAAAGAAACAAATGCAATTGGGATTATTTCAAAATCTGGTAATAATGGTGGTACATATGCACACCCAGATATTGCATTTGAATTTGCAAGTTGGATTAGCCCAGAATTTAATTTATATTTAATAACTGAATTCGAAAGATTAAAGCAAAATGAAAGTTATCAAAATAAAATTGACTGGTCTGTTAGACGTGAACTTACAAAAACAAATTATAGAATACATACCGATAGTATAAAAGAAAACATTGTCCCAACGCTTACAGAAAGTCAAAAACTATATGTTTATGCCAATGAAGCAGATATATTAAATGTAGCCTTATTTGGAATGACAGCAAGAGAATGGAAAGAGAAAAATCCTAATTTAGATGGAAATATGAGAGATTATGCGAATATTCTACAATTAGTAATATTAAGTAATTTAGAGAATATAAATGCCGAATTGATAAATCAAGGATTGAATCAAAAAAGTAGATTAGAGAGACTAAATGAGATTGCAAAAAAGCAATTAGAAATTTTAAAAGATAGTTCTGGAATTAAAAAGATTGAAGAATTAGATGATAGCAATAAATTGCTTGGGTAGAGGATATATATAATTTTAATAAAAATAAATTTCTACAATTTTGTAGAAATTTATTTTTGCTTATGTTAGAATAATATTAAGGTGGGATTAAATTTTTTACAATTAGTAAAAATTATAAACTAAAGAGGAGATTGTATGAAGGAAATAGAGGAAGTAAAAGAAATAAAAGAGGTACAAGAAATAAAATCTAAGAGATTAGTTGATGAAATGATAGAAAAACAAAAAATAATATTGAGAGATATAAGAGGAAAAATACCAACTGAAATATATAATGCAATGAGAAATGTTAATATAGACATTATTACTTGTATGGATAATTATGGGGAAAATTTTTTGTCAATGATTTCTAATGATGAAGATTTGTTAAACGATTCAAAGAAATTACTAAGTTGTTTGGCAGATAATCTAGGTATTAAGAGGATTCACGAAATACCATCTTTACAACTAGGAATGGAGAAAATAAATTTTAGTTCACTGGCTATGTTTTCTATGGTAATGTTAAGTAGTCAAGTGGAGTTGGTTGAAAAATTTGGGGATATGAGTATGAGAAGTACTTATGGAAATAATCCAGAATATAGAGAAGCAACAATAAAATCAATGAATGCTATCTTAAATGTTATATGTGATGTAAGGGAGAATACACCTGTTTTTAGTGAAGATTTTAAAAAAGAGTTAAATGTGGACGAAGGCATAATAAAAACAGAAAATAAAGCAAAAGTTAATACAGAAGAAACAACTGTTGTATTAAATCCATATCTTAGTAGCTTATTAAATAAAACACTAAAAGAAATGAACATAGAGCATAAAGGTGTTAAATTTCCAAAAGGATTATTAGATATGATTACTTCTTTAAAAATAGAAGTTGATAAAAGTACAAATTTACAAGGAATAGAGCAATTAACAAGTTTACAGTCATTATCGATTTTTTCTGGCGGTCGAACGGAGGGATTGCTTAAAAGAAATTTTAAATCTATAACACAGGAGGATATGGAATACATATATAAATGTAAAACTCTAAAAGAACTGTCTATAAAGAATCAAGCCTTAATTAGAAGTATAGATGTATCGACATTAGAAAATTTAGAAATGTTGGATATCTCGTATAATCAATACTTAGAAGATTTTTGCGGCTTAGATAAATTACACAAATTAAATGAATTAACTATTTTTGGAAATAATAGATTATTTCCTCAAAAAAGATTAAATGAAGTTATATTAAACAATGAAAATCTGAATTGGTTGAATCTAGATGTTCTTATGTTTCCAGAAGCAATTGGATTTGATAAAAAAACAGGAAAGTATGATAGAGTAGCACTACAAAAAATGGCTGAAATACAAGCACAATGGTCTGAACAAATAAATGGTTGGGTTCCTGAAAAAGGAAAATTAAGTACGTTAAAGATGAATACTGGACAGATGATAATGGTGCATAATAAAGCATGTGAAATATTGCAAGAAAATGTTCCTACTGATTCAAGTAAGATGGATATAGTTATAGGAATAGAAAATTATTTAGCACAAAATGTTAGGTATGATTATGACGGAATGAAAACTAGCACAAGTACAAGTGAAAATGGTCAACGCCAAGGACAGAAAGGTGGAACTAATGGTGTATATAATGCGTTAATGTTTAATAGAGCAGTTTGTGAAGGCTATACTCATGCTATGCAATATCTTTTAAAATTAAGAGGAATTCGCAGTCATAATGTTGCATGTTTTGGATTGGAACCAGATGCCCAAATAAGTGATAAGATGTTGTATAAATTGCAAGAAATGTCTGATCCTAATGCAATGATAGTTAATGATGATGAATTTACGCTAAATCATAGTATTATATGTATTGATGGATTTTTTCAGTTTTATGATGACCCAACATGGAATGCAATATATTATCAAAAAGGAGATAAAAGTTTTTCGTGGTTATTAAAGAAAAAATCAGAAATTCTTAAAGATCACTTTCTATCACCAGGAGAGAGAGGCACAGAGGAAGCACTTCCTCATCCACGAAATAGTCATATTCAACAATCAATAGATAATAATGAAGCGTTTACGAAAACTAGAATTTCGGATTTAAGTAGTATATTTGGAAGAATAAAGTATCATATAGACCATTCAGAAGTGGGTGATTTAGTTATCGAAGAAGGTGATGAATTTGAAAAATGATATAAATAAAGCATATGCAGAGGTATATGAAATAATACAGTTTTTGGGCGAAGAATATTCAAAAAAGCTTCCTAATAAATTGATAAATTTTTTAAGGGACAATAAAGATAATGATTATATTGTAATTATTGACCATGAGAGTCCACTACAAGAGCAAGGACTATTAGATGATACAATTAATATATTAGCATTACTAAAAAAAGATTATTGGTGTAAAAATGATGAAGAAAAAGAACAATTATTAAATTTATTAAAGCAAAATGAGGAAGAACATATAGAAAAATTAAAAGAAAGGTATAACACAGATAATTTATTTAATAATAAAAAAGAAAATTCAAGCATTGATACTCAAAATGAGATAAAAAGTACTGCAATGATTAAATCAAAAGAAAAGAACATAATTCAAAAGATATTTGATAAGATAAAAAAATTATTTATTAGAAAATAATTATTAAACATATATTGGAGGTAAGATGGGCAGAGAGAGATTATAAAAAAGCAGTTGAATGTTTTACAAAATCAGCTGAAAAAGGATTTGCAATGGCACTAAATCAACTTGGAAAGTGTTATTATAATGGTTTAGGTATTGATAGAAACGAACAAAAAGCTATAGAGTGTTTTATAAAAGCAACAGAACAAGAAAATTTGGACGCTTATGAAAACTTAGGAAAACATTATTATTATTTAGCTATTAATAATAAAGATATAGAAAAACAAGAACATTATTATAAAAAATCTTTGGAATATTTTAAATATGTAAAACGACCTTCAGAAGAAGGCATAGAGATTATAATTAAATGTTACAAGAATATAATAAATAATTTTGAGAAAGAATCAAATAGTATAGAGATATTATTAATAAATGCATTTAACTTTGATTCTCCTGAAATATTGTTGAATATTGGAAAGTATTTTGAATACGGATACAAAGTAACAAAAGATTTAAAAAGAGCTTTTGAGTTTTATAAAAAAGCGACAGAGCAGAGCAAAAACCCCAATGAGGCAGATTATACAATGTTGTATTTTTGTACGAAGTATAAAAATGAAATAGAAAACAGTGATGAGATTTTACAAAAATATGTAAATAATATATTTGAAAAAAGAAAATCTGACATTATTTTAAAATTGCCAGAAGAAAGTTTTTAAGAAGTTGAAAAATAAATTTATATAGGAGGTAACAAAATGCAAGAAATAGAATTAAATGAATTAATAAAAAATGCACAAAGTGGTGACAGTGAAGCACAATATAAATTGGGAGAATGTTATTATTATGGAAATGGAGTAGAGCAAGATTATCAAAAAGCAGTGGAATGGTATGAAAAATCAGCCAAACAAGGATATGCAAAGGCTCAAAATAATTTAGGCTTTTGCTATGGTAAAGGTTATGGCGTAGAAAAAAATTTAGAAAAAGAAGTTGAATGGTATATGAAATCAGCTGAACAAGGTAATAGCATAGCACAGCGTAATTTGGGAAAATGTTATTATTATGGTAGTGGAATAGAAAAAGATATTGAAAAAGCAAGAATGTTATGGGGAAAATCTTCAGAACAAGGTTATTTACCAGCAAATAGTGATTTAGGTGTTTATTATTTGGATTTAGGAATACAATATATTGAGGAAAGTAATACCGTAGAACAATTTAATGATAATTATGAAAAAGCAATGGAATGTTTTTTGAAAAATAAAAAACCATCAGATTATTATGCAGAAAAAATATTAAAATGTTTAGAAAAATTGAATGAAATATATAAAAATGAAAATAAAAGTATAGAAGAATTATACGAAAAATTAATTGAATTTAGTAGTTACAAAATATTAATAAAATTAGAAGAAGATTATGAGAACGGAAACAATGTAAAACAAGATTTAAACAAATCACTAAAGTGTTATTTAAAGACAGCAGAGATAGATCCTTCTGAACAAATATATTATAAAGTTATTGATTTTTGTAACGAATATGCAAATAATATTGAAAATAGTCAAAAAATTGTAGAAGAATATTCTGATAAAATAGCGAATATAAAAAACAAAGAGAATATGCCAATACAAAAGAAATTAGAAAGTAGAATTGACGAAATATTTGGTAATTCAAATGATTAGATATACAACGAAAGAAAGGTAAATATACGAATGAAAGAGTTATTAAAAGTAGTATCAAAGAAATTATTTATATATTCATTTTTTGTGAATCTTCTATATTCAATAGCAGATTATGGACAATCATTTGCACTATCAATATTTGGAACAAGTCCACTAACATTAGATAAGCTTACTAAACTAACAATAGCAATGTTAGTAGCAGATGTTTTAATGTTAGTATTTGGAAAAATTGGCTCATATATAGACAATGTAAATGATGCAAAAGCTAATAATGATATTGAAAAATATTATTTTGACAAATTACAAAATATGACTATGGAAAAAATACAAAATACACATACAGGCTTTATACATAACTTAATATCTGAAACTGCAAATTTATTTGTAGATGTTACTTATTATTTTGAAATTAGTATTGTTCCTCTAATTATAGGTGTTACATCAATATTATTTATGGTATGTAAACAATCAGTATTAACAGGAATAGTTTGTATTTTAATAAGTGCTTTGGCAGTTTTTCTAAAATATAAAATGATGAAAAATAAGCAAAAATATGATAAGGAAGTGCGTAGTAAAAGGTCAAAGTATAATGCAACTTTAATTGATTTCATACAAAATATAGTAGCAGTAAGAAAATTGAATATAGGTAGATTTTGTTATAGAAAAATAGATGAAAATTCAGAAGAATATTTAAAAGCAACAAAAACGAATGAAGTTAAAAGATCAAATATGAATGCTGTATTTACAATTTTAATGGATTTATTGTATATCATAGTTCTATTAAGCACAATTGCATTAGTAAAAAACGGAGTTGATGGACTACCATATTTGTTATTCTATATAACTGCTTTAGGGAAAATATATTCAAACTTAAATTGTTTAGTTAAGTTTATAGATACCTGTGTAAGATTTAAGACTTCAAAAGAGCAATTAGATGAATATTTTAAAGATTGCAAAGAAACAAAATTAATAAAAGATTTTAAAAAATTAAAATTATCAGAAGTTGTATTCTCATATACAAAGGATTCAACTAAAATAGTAATACCAGAATTTACACTAGAAAAAGGCGATAAAATAAGTATTATGGGACAATCTGGTCAAGGTAAAACAACAGCAATGAATATATTAGCAGGATTATATCCGCTAGAAGAAGGAAAATTAACTGTTAATGGAAAAGATAAAAAAGATTCAAGACTAGATTTGGTATTTGTATCACAAGAGGTTGATTTATTTGATTTAAGTGTTAGAGATAATTTATGTTTAGGGAAAAATATATCAGAGAAAAGAATTGTAGAGTTACTAAAAGAAGCAGGTTTATATGAGTGGTACACAGAACTCCCAGAAGGATTAGAAACAATGGTTGGAGAAAGAGGAGTAAAATTATCAGCTGGTCAAAAACAAAGATTGAATTTAATTAGAGGTATTTTAATCGACAAAGATTTATATTTCTTTGATGAACCAACTTCAAATTTGGATAGCGAATCAGAAGAAAAAATTACTAATATGATTGAAAAATACTTGAAAGACAAAACTTATGTAATTGTTACACATAGACCTAGATTAAAAGATTTGTGCAATAAACATTATGTGTTTGAACATCATATGATGAAGGAAGTAATAAATGCATAATCGAATGTTAAAAAAATGTGGTTCAAATGAACAACTAAAAAAATATATAGAAACAGATAATATAGCTCTTGCAAAACCACAAAACTTATGTTAAATTAAACTCAATAAATCGAATTACAAAAGCGACCAGAAACATCATCACACGTTTTTCGCATACCTGTTTCGCAATCGCACCAATAATAAAAAGGAGTAGTCAATATGAAAAAAATAGCAATTATAAATGACATACATAGTAATGGTATAATACAAAAAAATGAGGTGATAAATTAATTCATAAAGTTGCAAGTGAGCTAAGAGCAACAATAGAAAATTTTTTTGCAGAAAAAGTAGTTTGGGTTGAAGATGAAGAACAAATACTTATTCCAGAGTTATAAAGAAAATATATGGAAAAAATATATTAGATATAAAAAAGGAGCAATAAAATTATGTTTAAAGAAAAGAAAATAATTATTTTTGATATGGATGGAACACTAATTGATTCTGTTGGAATATGGAACAAGGTAGATATGGAACTAATAAAAGAATTAGGTTGTAAAGAGCAACTGAAAGAAGTAGAAATTCAACAACAAAGAGATAACAAATTAAGAGAGTTTAGTAAATCAGAAAATCCATATATAGCATATTGTAAGTTTTTAAGTATAAAATATGGTAGTAACTTAAGTGGAGAAGAAACATTTAAAAAAAGATATAACATTGCTCAAAATTATTTAAAGAATGAAATATATTACAAAGAAGATGCTCCAGAGTTTTTAAAATTGTTGAAAGAGAAAAATTACACATTAATAATTGCTAGTACTACAAGAAGAAAAAATATGGATATCTACTGTAACGAAAATGTAAACATAATGAATAAGGCTAATATTAAAAAATTTTTCTCTATAGTATATACAAGAGAAGATGCAAAAGAAATAAAGCCTAATCCAGAAATATATTTAAGGGTATTAGAAGAGTTTAAAGCTAGCAAAGAGCAATGCTTAATTTTTGAAGATTCACTAATAGGAATTGATGCAGCCAATAATGCAGGTATAGAAGTTGTTGCTATGTATGATAAATATTCAGATTTGGAACGTGATGAAATTAATAAAAAAGCAACATATAGTTTTAATAATTACAGAGAAGTAATACAAATATTATTAAAGGAGAGTTTATAAGAATGAAAGAAATTGATAAAATTGCCTTTATATATATAAAAGATAGCAAAATTTTAAGTACATTATCTAAAGGAAAAGACACGTATTATATTCCTGGTGGGAAAAGAGAAGAAAATGAAACAGATGAAGAAACTTTAATTAGAGAATGTAAAGAAGAATTGACTATTAACATTAAAAAAAATACTATAAAGTATTATGGAACATTTGAAGCACAAGCTCACGGAAAAATGGAAGGTATTATAGTAAAAATGACATGTTATATGGCGGAATTTGAAGGTGAACTAAAACCAGATTCAGAAATACAAGAAATGATTTGGTTAGATTATAGTACCTTAAATGTAAAAATATCACCTGTAGATCAGTTGATATTTAAAGATTTATTTGAAAAGGGATTAATAAAATAAGAAAAGTCATGTAATACAAATATTATAAATTATCTTTATACAAGACGAAAGAGCTATTATTGGAAGAGTAGCAGTTTTAAAGGAATATAGAAAAAAAGGATATGGAAAAATGTTGTGCAGTAAATTATTAGAAATTGCAAAAGAGAAAAATGTAAAATATGTTATGTTACATGCACAATGTTATGCAATAGGTTTCTACAATAAATTAGGATTTGTAGAATATGGAGAAAGATTTGATGAAGCAGGAATAGAACATATAGAAATGAGAAAAGAATTGTAGAATTTAATGCTACAAAAAAAATAGAAAATAAGGAAGAAATCGAAATTTCTTCCTTTTTTTTAAATTTGCTCTAAAACTTCTATACCAAGGATTTCAAAACTATTCTTAATTACTTTACTAATTGCTTTAACCAAATATAATCTAGCATTTGTTAGTTCTGGGCATTCTTCATCTATGATTTTACAATCATGGTAGTATTTTGAAAATAATTTTGTAAGCGAGTATACATAGGATGCAATTCCATTGACAGTAAGATTAGATACGGATTTTTCAATTACATCTTTAAATTCAGAAAGTTTTCTAACTAATTCATATTCTGTTGGATTAGTTAGTAATGAAAAATCTATTTGTTCTGAAGGTTGTTGTTTATTAAGCATTGACATTATTCTTGCATAGTTATATTGAATATATAAGCTAGAGTCTCCATCAAAGCTCAATACATTTTCCCAATCAAATACAACATTTCTTTCACTTGATGTTTTTAATATTGCATATTTAACAGAACCATAAGCAATCTTTTTGGCTTTTTCGGTATCGATTTTTCCATATCTACTTAGTAGACTATCAGATACTTTTTGAAGTGATTCTTTCATGAAGTCTTCTAAAAGTACAACTTTACCTTGTCGAGTTGACATTTTTCCATCTGATAATAATACAAAAGCATAATGTATTGCTTCGGGTGGAACATAACCTAACATTTTTAATGATGCAGCTATTTGTAAAAAATAGGTTTTTTGGTCTTCTCCTAACACAACAATATTTCTATCTGAATTTGTTTTTACTTTATCAATTGTATATGCAATATCTCTTAAAGGATATAAAGAGGTTTTGTCTTGTCTAGTTACGACTAAATAAGGGTTTTCTAAAGGAATATTGTAATCATGTTGATCTATTACCAATCTTCCTGTTTCGTCTTCAAATAGATGACCTGTTTTTTTCAAATCTTCCAATATAGTTTTAACTCGACCACTTACTATATAATCAGATTCATAATCAAAATGATCATAATAAATCCCTAGTTCATTAAATATAGAAACTTGCCCTTTAAGACAAATATCAACGATATGTTTGAATTTTTTTGCAGCCTCTGGGTTACCATTTTCTAATTCAAAAAGTAAATTAAAAACTTTTTTCTCAAATTCTGGATTTTCTTTTAAATTATTATAAATTTGAACATATAAATCAAGTAATTCTTCAAATTTAACATCATCTTTTCCCTCTGTAGCTAAAACAAGCATAGCAATTTGCTTACCAATATCATTTACGAAATAATGGATATCGACTTTATAATCTTCAAATTTAAGTAATCTTGTTAGTGCATCACCAATTAATGCATTTCTAGCTCTACCAATGTGTGGAGAAGCATTAGGGTTTATACTTGTATGTTCTATAAGAGCAGTTTTACCTTTCCCTGAATGAGAAGAACCATAATCTTCAGAGGTGTTTATTTTATTTAATGTTTCTGAAAATAGAAACTCCTTAGATAGAAAGATGTTGAAATAACCATTGATTGCAATTGTATGGTCAACTGCAGGTAATGAAAAATTGTCAACAAGTTTCTGTGCAATGTCTTTTGGAGACATTTTTAAAACTTTGGCAAATGCAAAACATGGAATTGAAAAATCTCCGAATTCAACATTACTAGGCACTTGAATTTCAATATCATCTTGATTTACATCAAGAATTTTTGAAACTAAATTTGTAATTTGAGTTTTCATCATAAAATACATTCCTTTCTTAAGTTTATATGTAATTAGAAATTTGGTGTAGAGTTATAACTACCTTTTATTTCATAATCTGAATAATTATATAAGAAATAATACCATAAAAATGCGATGAAATCAAGGATATTGTGACAAATCAGTGGCATATTGGCTATAAAAATTTTGAAAAAAATCTTGACAAATACAGGAAAAATATGGTATTATATTTAAGTAAAAAAGAAGAAGCAATCCACTTCTCACCTTATCACAAAGAAAAAGGTTAATAAATATTGTAATTCTTGTATTATTTAAAAAAATGTATAAGAACTATATTTAGAAGGTGGGTTGGCTTATAAAGTCAATCTTTTTTAGATTTTAGGAGGTGTTTTATTATAAAACAAGAATTACCAATTAATGAACAAATCAGAGCAAAAGAAGTTCAATTAATCGATGATGAGGGACAAAAAAGAGGAACAATTTCTTTAAATGAAGCCTTAGATATTGCATTTGAAAAAAAATTAGATTTAGTTCTAGTAGCACCAAATGCTGAACCACCAGTTTGCAAAATAATGAATTATGGTAAATATAAATTTGAGCAAGCTAAAAAAGAAAAAGAGGCTAGAAAAAAGCAAAAAACTTTTGAAGTTAAGGAAATACGAATCACACCTAATATTGAACAACATGATTTTGAATTTAAAGCTAAAAATGCTAAAAAGTTTATTGAAGATGGAAACAAAGTTAAAATAACTGTTAGATTTAGAGGTAGAGAATTGAATTATGTTAAATTAGGAGAAGAAACATTAAATAAATTTATAGAAAGTTTAGCAGATGTTGCAACTCCAGAAAAGAAGCCGGTATTAGAAGGTAAAAATATGTTTATAATCTTAGCTAAAAAAGCAGACAAATAATAAATTTAGAGAGGAGAGAATGGCTATGCCAAAACTAAAAACAAACAAAGCAGCTAAAAAAAGATATTCTTACACAGCTACAGGAAAGGTTAAAAGAACAAAAGCAAATAGAAGACATCTTTTAGCTAATAAAACAAAAAGACAAAAAACAAATGGAAAAATAATGAATGCTTATGCAGATAAAACATGTGAAGCAGGAGTTAAAAGATTATTACCATATGGTAATTAATAGAAAATAATTTGAAAAAAAGATAGGAGTGAAATTAAAATGGCAAGAGTAAAAACAGCAATAATTACTCGTAAAAAACATAAAAAAATATTAAAAAGAGCAAAAGGATATTATGGTGCAAAACATTATAGATTTAGAATGGCTAAACAAGCTGTTATGAAATCTGGTGCATATGCATATGCTGGAAGAAAAGATAAAAAGAGTAATTTTAGAAAATTATGGATAGCTAGAATTAATGCTGCTGCTAGACAAAATGGTTTAACATATAGCAAAATGATAGCTGGATTAAAAAAAGCTAATGTAACAATAAATAGAAAAATGTTAGCTGAATTAGCAGTAAATGATAGTGTAGCATTTGCAAAAGTTGCTGAAATAGCAAAAAATGCTTAATTAATACAAAACAAAAGTAAATTCCAAATGTTTAAATTGAACATTTGGAATTTATTTTTGTTTTGTGTTTTTAACATATATTTGACTATTATTCAAAATTATGGTAAAATGTAAACATAATATGTAAAGAGAGGGATGTAAAAGTGTATAATTTTGAACAATTAATAAAAATGTCTGAATTAGAAAGTAAAGAAAGAAAAAAATCTGAAGAAGTTTATTTTTACATAATTGCAGATAAATTAATTGAGTACATAAAAAATGAAAAAAGCAAAAATCCAGATGCTTCTGTAGGAAATAATGTATATAATATTATTTTAAAATATTTAGCTGAAATTTCTAAATTTAAATTAAAATCAAAACTTATAGAATATTATTTAAGAAATAATATTCATTCAGATGAAAATGGTATAAGAAGTGTTTATAATAAAATTATAAACAAAGAAAAAAATGGGGAAATAAAAATTAAAAATATAAAAAAAGAAGATTTAAAATATTCATTTAATATTCAAAAAAGTATGGAAGATTTTGTTATACTCCTTATAAAAGATATAAGAGAAGAAAAAAGTAGTGTTATGGAAAGTATAGAAGGTTTTGAAAATATTATTACTGTTTTAAAAAGTAAGACTTCAAAAGAAAGAGAAAAGATAATTTGTAGATTTATACCAGATGAAAAAGAAAGAAAAGCATTTAAAAGAAATTTTGTGAATTTTATGAAAAGTGAATCAGAATTAGTAGAAGATTTTGGAAAAAAATTAATAGAGGAATCTGGTAAAGAAGTAAAAAAAGAATGTATTAATTCTATTATGTTAAGCACGCAATTGTTAGATGAATTAGGATTATTAGAGTATTATACTAATGCAAATAATAAATCATATCAAAAAATAAGTGTTAATTTATGTTATGATTATGAACAAGTAAAAAAATTGTTAAGTGAAGAAAATTTAAAAAAATTAAATGTAGAACAATTAACTCTTATGTCTTCTTTTTGGAACAATAGAGTTAATAAAATTATGAAAGACTTAGCAAAAGTTTATTATTTTATTAATAATAAGGAATTATTAACAGAAAAAAATGTTGATGGAAAAGATGTATTTTGTTTTATGCCTGAACAAGTTCAAAAAGTAGGAATAAAAATGAATTTTCTTCATAAAGTATCATTTGAACTATTAAGAAATATTCAAAACAAGAATTTAAATTCTAAAAAAACATTTATAGAAGATAATATAAATGAAACATGTGAAAATAAGTCAAGAATTGAATTAGAACCATATGTAAATAAAATATGTGGTATATATTCAAAACAATATAAAAAATATTTTGATAAACTATTTCCTAAAAGTGAAAATTCGTTAGAAAAGGATTTATATAATACAATTATATTTGAGAATATTAGGTATAATTCATATGCAGCTAAAGGGGATTGTATGATTGGTGCACTTATGTGTTTATTTAATGATAAATCTGGAACTACAAAAAATTTTGGATATGTTGAAGAACCTAATTCAAAAGGTAAAAAGGAAATATTAATAAATGCAGATGTTCAGGGATTTAACACAGTTTTTTCATTACATATAAATAAAGATTTAGTTATTGATTTTTTAAATGAAAAACAAGGAAATACTAATATGACTAAATATAAAGGAGCAGAAGATTTAAAAATTGGTGAAAATGAAATATTAAAGGCACAAATATATGTTCCTTTAACTAAAGAAGCAGAAAACAGTATAAAAAAAGCTACAGAACGTTTAACTCCACTAGATAGGTATGCAAAATTAATAAGACATTTAAATGGTTTAATTGAAGGTGAAAAAATGGCTAATCATCTTATGGAACCATATAATAGTGGTAAAAAGGGTCAAAAATATAAATATGTACAGGAATATATTGATTTATCAAAAAGAAATTTAAATATGAAGAAAAATAATGAAGAAAGATAATATTAATGTGAAATAATATTTTAATTTAAAATGAGAGTAACATAAAATATAATAAATTCAAATAATATCTTGAAAAAATTAAGCCTTTATGCTAAAATGTACCGCATAGGGGCTTTTAATAGGCTGTTTACACAATTTAAAAGGAGAGATGTAAAAAATGAATTATAAAGAATTAGCTGATTTAATATTTCCTAATGTAAAGGAGATTTCATATTATGAAGAAAAATATCCAAGAAGAAATTTGAAAGAAGGAGCAATGGTTGTAAGAGTTGCACCAAGCCCTACTGGAAATGTACATATAGGTACAATTTATCAAGCTTTTTTAAATAAAAAACTAGCCAAGCAAACAGATGGAGTTTTTTTTGTAAGAGTAGAAGATACAGATCAAAAAAGAGAAGTTGAAAATGGAATAAATCAAATAATAGAAACTTTAAATAAATTTGATTTAGCTCCTGATGAAGGAATGACAAGTGAAACAGAATCAAAGGGTGTATATGGACCATATAGACAATCATTAAGAAAAGATATATATGAATCTTATGCAAAATATATGTTAGCACAAGGAAAGGCATATCCAAGTTTTGAATCTCAAGAAGAATTAGATGAAATGAGAAAAAAACAAGAAGCAGCAAAAGTTAGAACAGGATATTATGGTGTATGGGCTACTTCTAGAAATTTATCTGTTGATGAAGCAGCTGAAAAAATTAAAACTGGAGTTCCTTATATCATAAGATTTAAATCAACAGGTAGAGAAGATAGAAAAATAAAACATAAAGATGTAATTAAAGGTAATGTTGAATTTCCAGAAAATGACCAAGATATAGTAATTATTAAAGCAGATGGACTTCCAACATATCATTTTGCACATGCTATTGATGACCATTTAATGGGAACAACACATGTTTTAAGAGGGGATGAATGGCTATCATCTGTTCCACTTCATTTACAATTATTCCAAGAGTTAGGGTTTAAACCACCAAAATATGCACATACACCAACACTTTTGAAAAATGATAATGGAGCAAAACGTAAAATTAGTAAAAGGAAAGACCCTGAAGCTGCAGCAGCTTATTATGAAGAGGCTGGAATTCCAAGTGATGCAGTAAAAGAATATTTACTAAATATAGCAAATTCAACATTTGAAAATTGGAGAAGAGCAAATCCAGATAAACCAATAGATGAATTTGATTTTCAATTAAACAAAATGAGTGTAAGTGGTGCATTATTTGATATGGTAAAATTATTAGATGTATCAAAAAATGTAATTTCAAAATATTCAGCAGAAAAAGTATATGATGAATCTCTAAAATGGGCAATAAAATTTGATACAGAATTAGCTGAATTATTAAAAGATAAAGAATATGCATTACAAGTATTAGGAATTGAAAGAGGAAATGTAAAACCTAGAAAAGATATATCAAAATGGTCTGATTTAAAAGATAATATTATATATATGTATGAAGATGAATTCAATAAAATAACAAATTTTGAATATGCAAAAATTTCAGATAAAGTTGAAATAGAAAAGATATTAAAATTGTACATAGAAAAATATTTTGATATAAATGATGACAAACAAACATGGTTTGATAAAATGAAGGATTTAGCAGAAGAATTGGGATATGCTAGAGAAGTAAAAATGTTCAAAGCAGAACCTGAAAAATGGCCAGGTCATGTTGGTGATATTAGTACTGTTATTCGTGTTAGTCTAACAGGAAGACAAAATACGCCGGATTTATATGAAATTATGCAAGTTCTAGGAAAAGATACAGTTGTAAATAGATTAATGCACAATTAGAAATATGTTATAAAATATGCAAAATGCACAACAATGCACGAAAATACTGAAAATTATTGGTATGGCATTTGTTGTGCATTTTTAGGAGGAGTTTATATGGAATATAATATTGGAGATATAGTAAAAACTAAAAAGCAACATCCATGTGGAAGTAAGTTATGGGAAATAACAAGAATAGGTGTTGATTTTAAAATGAAATGCCAAGGCTGTGGACATATAATTATGTTAGAAAGACAAAAAGCTCTAAAAATGATAACTAAGAAAATAGAAAAGGATTAAAAAAAACCCCTCTGGCAAAATGCCAAGAGGGATTTTCTTGATTATTAATTAATTTTGTTTAGAGGCAAAAAAAATCATAAGTGCAAGCACTAAAAGCTGGTTGAAAGTTTACCTCCAAGTTTTTTTACAGACTCGAGAATAGTCATGCTGAGAAGCTTGGATTTGTCTTCAACAAAAAGTACTCTTTCATTTCCGAAAACCCCTACATCAGGGTATTCTTTTTTTATTTCCTCTTCTGCCTTTTTAAGGCTGTCTTTACAATCAAAGACAAAAGGAATAAATTCGTTTGTCTTTTTTTTCTTGCAGCTTTCTGCTACGAAATTAGGTGCCATAATTATAGCCTCCTTAAATAATAATAATAAATTTTCCGAAATATAAACGGAATAGTAATAGTATATTACAAAATTAAAAAAAAGTCAATAAAAAGCAACAATTTTTTTAATTTTTTTGAGGACAAAATAGTTCTTCAAATTCATTCCAATTTAAAACTTTAATACTAGGATAATCTAAAGAAAAATTTTCAATTATATGTTTTGTATTATCAGACGAGTTTAAGTCTAAAACTAATATATTTTCGACATAATCTTCTTTACCATACAAAAACCTAAAATTTAAAGTACGTAAAAATCCCTCAATTTTATCTTCTTGGTTTTTAACAGCAACTATCATATGTATACCATCTGTTTTTATTTTATTACAAGAATGTATATAAATAATATTTTTAATAATTTCCATAATACCATATAAAGCACATACCCATAATATACAGTTAATTACAAAATCTAGCATTTTAAGAAAATCACCTCTTTTATTTTTTTCAAAATTATTTTAATATGTATTTAGTATAGTATATTATATTATATTTTTTGTTGTTCTTTTTGGTGATTTAAAAAAATATAAAAGTGAAAAAGAAGAAATCTTTATTCACTTTTATATTATAAATTTAGTAATATATTTTATAATCAATATCAGGAAAAATGCAATCCTTTTCTTCAATACAATTTAAAAAATTCTGGTCAATTGTATTATTATTTAGTTCATTGTAAAATTTAGTAAACCTTCCAACATGTTCTTTTATTCTTTTTTTAGCATAATCAACCATAGTTCCATTAGTAATAATAAATAACCAATCACTACTTTGTGCAAGTAGAACTTCACGTGCACATTGGTTTAAAACACGCAATTTTAAAGGGTCTGTTTCATTATAAAAATTATGGGCAAGTTCTACCATTTTATCTCCGATATAATGTAAATGTTTATGAGCATAATCATTTAAAGAATTAAGCCAAACTTCGCTATAACCATTAGCTCCCCAACTTGATCTACATGGTGTGGATTCTTGCATTACAGGAAATTTTTTTATATATTCACTAGGGGTAATTAATTCAAAATTAGATTTATTATAATAAATTTTTTTAAATAAAATATATAGCCAGTAAGGTCCTTCATACCACCAATGTCCATATAATTCCGCATCATAAGGGCATAATACAATAGGTGGGTTTTGTGTTGATTTACACAAATAATCAATTTGAGATGTTCTACTATCAAAAAAATGACCAGCTTGTTTTTCAGCAGAATCTTTAGCCCATTGAATATCGTAATAATCTTTATTATCAGTTTTGCCAGTTATACGATAATATTTAAGACCGGTATGAACGCGAACACCATTAGATGCTATATATGGTTTTATATAGTCATAATCAGCTTCATATCCAATATCACGATAAAATTCTCTGTAATTAAAATCTCCTGGATAACCATCAATTGAGCTCCATACTTGTCTTGAAGATTCCATATCTCTTCCAAGGGCTATAACACCATTTGGGGAAACAATAGGAGCAAATGTTCCAAAAACTGGAGTAGGGTTTGCATATAGAATTCCATGTGATTCTGTTATTATGTATTCAATTCCAAATTCTTTTAAATATTTGTCTGCTTCTGGAATATATCCACATTCTGGCATCCAAATTCCTTTAGGTTTTCTTCCTAGGTATTTTTCATAAGTTTGAACTCCAACTGCAATTTGTGCTTTTATTGTTTGTTCTGTGGTGTATAATATAGGAAAATATCCGATGTGTTGCACCACATGTGATAATTTCAAGAACACCTATATCTTGAAAATGTTTAAAGCCTTGAATTAAATTACATTTATATTTATCTTTGAAAATCTTTAAATCATTAGAATATCTATTATAATAATATTTAGCTAAAGAATTTACTTTTTCATTATAGGTAGTTCTTTTAATTTCTTTTTTTGCAAGTTCTATATGTTTTTCTAAATAATTTATATATCTTTTTTGTAACAATTCATTATCAAGCATACTCAAAAGTGGGGGAGTAAGTGACATAGTAATTCTAAAGTTAACATTTTCATTTACAAGCATTTCAAAATTTGTTAATAAAGGTATATATGTTTCAGAAATAGCCTCAAAAAGCCACTGTTCTTCTAAATAATCCTCGCTTTCTGGGTGATGTATAAATGGTAAATGTGCATGTAAAACAAAGCTTACATATCCTTTTGTTTGATTCATAAAATTCATCCTTTCATATAAAAACATTAAAAAGTGACATACATTATTTTGCAAAAGTTTTGTAATATAAATATACAAATATATTTATCAAAATAATATATATCACCTTATGCTAAAATAGTTTTAATTAAATAAAAAAATTTGAAGATGGGTTATTTAATAATTCATTCTTGTATATATCTTTATAAAATTTATATAAATTATTGAAAGATTTGAAAGATGAAATACTTTTTTTAATAACATCACCTGTTTCAACATTTTTGAATATGACAAAATTGCTAAGTTTTTCAAATAAAATATGGTCATTAGGTGATTGCATATTATTAGATTTTGCAATATATAAATAATCATTTTCTTTTTTAGACATATTGTGTGTGTTTTTAATAAATTTACGTGCAAGTTCAATATCATATTCACAATCAGGTTCTTCTGTAGTTAAATACCAACAATTTGCAAAATCATTTATTTCAACTTCATGTGTTTTGTTTTTAGTAAGGTTATGAACTATTAAAATTGGTTTTGTAATATAGAAAAAGTCTTCACCAAATTGTTCTTTAAAATTTGAAATATCTATATCAGAAATTTCCCAATACACGAATAATGTTTTAGGTGTTTGAGCTAAAAGTTTAATTAGAGTATTTCCATATTTATAAGGTAAATCATAATATTCTAATATTGGAATTGTATTTTGTAATTTTTTTGAACTAACTGCTTTTTTTTGTGTTCTTTTTTTTGTGATAGATTTTGCTGTTGATGATTTAGTAGTAGCAGATTTGGAGTTCATTTTTCTACTAGTATTTGAAGATGTTTTTGAATTTTTACTAGAACTAGTAGATTTAGATTTAGTTGCAGAAGATTTTGTTGAATTAGTATTTTTTTTGACTTTAATGTTTTCAGATTTTTTGGAAGACTTTTTTGAAGTTTCCTTTAAATTTTTAGATTCAACATCCTTTTTGGTTACTTTTTTTGTATCAATTATAACTTCTTTTTCTTTTGCTATCTTTGGCATAATTTCCTCCTTAGTAAACTCTCTTTTTTTCTAATAATATAGTATAACAAATATAAAAAAAATACAATACTTTTGTTTATTAAAAATAAAAAAAATATATTGACTTTTAAAAAAAACTTATATAGAATAATTGTAGAAAAAAAGAGAAAAATAACACTAAAGAAGAAAATGCATTGAAAGGAGCTAAAATAAAAATGAAAATTTTAATGTTAACTTGGGAATATCCACCAAGAATTGTAGGAGGAATAGCAAGAGTAGTATATGATTTATCTCATAAACTAGTTAAAGAGGGAAATGAAGTAACTGTTGTTACATATAAAGAAGGTGATGCTCCAGATTATGAAAATGATAAAGGAGTTAATGTTTACAGAGTAGAAAATTATATGATAAGACCAAATAATTTTACAGACTGGGTTATGCAACTAAATTTTAATTTAACGGCTAAGGCTACTCAGATTATAAATGAGAAAGGAAAGTTTGATTGTATTCATGCACATGATTGGCTTGTAACATATTCAGCTAAAACATTAAAAGATTCTTTTGGAATGCCAATAATTGCTACAATTCATGCTACAGAATCAGGTAGAAACAGTGGGATACATGATGATATTCAAAGATATATTAATGATACAGAATGGTTGTTAACATATGAAGCTACAGAAGTTATAGTTAACAGTAATTATATGAAATGTGAATTACAAAGATTATTTGGATTACCATTTGAAAAAATAAATGTAATACCAAATGGAATTAATTTAAATAATTTTAATGGAATTGAAAAAGATTATGACTTTAGAAGAAAATATGCAATGGATAATGAAAAAATAATTTTATATATAGGTAGATTAGTATATGAAAAAGGAATACAACATCTTATATCTGCTATGCCTAAAATTATTAATGGTTATAATGATACAAAATTAATAATAGGTGGAAAAGGTGGAATGTATGATGATTTAGTACAGCAAGCAAGAAATTTAGGTGTAGAAAATAAGGTGTATTTTACAGGATATTTAACATCAAAAGAAGTGCAAAAAATGTATAAATGTGCAGATATAGCAGTTTTTCCAAGCACATATGAACCATTTGGAATAGTAGCATTAGAAGCTATGCTTGCACGGAATTCCAACAGTTGTTTCAGATATTGGTGGATTAAATGAAATTGTGGATCATGGTGTAAATGGAATGAAAAGTTATGCTGGAAACAGCAATTCTATTGCAGATTCTGTATTAACATTACTATATAATCATCAATTATGTGATAATATTGTAAAAAATGCTAAAATTAAGGTTAAACAAGAATTTAATTGGAATAAAATTACGCAAGATACCTACTTTACGTATGAAAAAGCAATTTGTCAAACTATGGCAGAAAAACAAGCAAGAGAGATAGCTCAAGAAAATGCAAAGAAAACTACAAAAGTTAAAAATTCAGAAAAAGAAATTACAAGATTATTAGATTTTAAAAAGAAACATGCTTATGCTTAAAATAAGTAAAATAAGTATTGATTTTTTTATAAAATTATATATAGGTTTATAGGTAAATCCTTTATTAAAAACCTAAATATATTATACAAGGAATGAAATTTAAAATGAATGTTTATGATACTGCAAATAAATTAGCTTTTGAAATTAAAAATTCAGATGAATATAAAAAATATAAAATTTCAAGAGAAAATGTAATGAAAAATCCAGAATTAAAAGAAAAAATAGATGAATTTGAGAAAATTAGATATGAAGCACAAGTATTGACTATAAAAAGTGGTGAAGGTGATTCAGAAAAAATGCAAAAATTACAAGAATTATACTCTATTTTAATGGAAAATAAAGAAATAAAAGAATATTTTGATTTAGAAGTAAAATTCAATATAATGATTGCAGATGTAAATAAAATTATTGCTGAAGCTATAAAAGAAGTATTATAATATTAAAATATAATTTATGTAATGCAAGAAAGGATTTAATATTAAAATGGAATTAATTATAATATTAATAATATCAATTATAACTATTGTAATTTTAGCAATAATATCAAAATTTAATTTTAAAAATATAAAATTAATTAAACAAATAGGTGAAGACAAAAATTTAAATGAAATAACAAATATATTACCAGAAAATAAGCAAATAGCAAAAGAAATATTAAAAAAATTAAAAAATGAAGATGTAAAAATAAAAACAGGTGGTGCAAATTCACAAGCAAGTTTATATATTGTTGCAACAAATAGTATTTTTATAGCAAATATAAAAAATACATTTACAAGAATTCAAACCATAGCACATGAATGTGTTCATTCAGTGCAAGACAAGACTTTGTTATGGTTTAACTTTATATTTTCAAATGTATATAACATATTTTGGATAGTAATAACAATTTTAACAATACTAAATAAAATTCAAAATACAACTATATTTGCAATAATTTTAATTATGATGTGTATAATCTTATTTTTTGTTCGTTCATATTTAGAAACTGATGCAATGATTAAAGCAAGATTTTTAGCTAAGGAATATATGGAAGAAAAATGTGATATTATTAGTAAAGAAAATATTCAAACAATTATCGAGAATTATGATAAGATAAATTGTATTGGAATTAAATTAACAAATTTAAGTTTGATAGTGGAATATTTGATTAAGGTTGTAATTTATTGTGGTGTAGCTTTGATTTAAGATGAAAAAGGGAACATAGAATCTTGGTTGTTTGAACAACCAAGATTCTACGTCCTTTTTCCTAAATCAATTTTTCTAATATTTGTACAGCATTACTTGCAGCACCTTTTCTAATATTATCAGCAACAACCCATATATTAATACCATTAGGAACACTAAAATCTTTTCTAATTCTGCTAACAAAAACATTATCAGAACCAGAAACTAAAGTAGGTAAAGCATATGTTTTTTCTGTTTCAAAATATTCGTCTTTAATTATAATTCCAGGTGAATTTTTTAAAATATGAATTATATCTTCTAATTTAAAATTTTTATTAAATTCAATATTAATACTTTCACAGTGACAATTAAAAACAGGAACTCTTACAGTAGTGGCTGTTATAGGCAAATTAGGACGATTTAAAATTTTTCGAGTTTCATTAATCATTTTTTCTTCTTCTTTCGTATATCCATTTTCTAAAAAAGTGTCAATATGTGGCAAACAATTGTTGAAAATAGGGTATGGAAATTTTTCTAATTTATAATCTTCCGAATAATGAGAATTATTAGTCATATCAAAATTATCATCAATATTTTTAGAAAAATTATATATACCGTTTTCTAAATCATGTATTCCTTTAGAACCAGCACCAGATACTGCCTGGTATGTTGAATATATAATTCTTTTAATTCCAAAGTTATCATCTAAAGGTTTTAATGCTACAACAGCTTGAATAGTAGAACAATTTGGGTTGGCTATAATTCCGTTATTTTTAGGTATTTCTTCAGAGTTTACTTCTGGAACAACAAGAGGAACCATGGGATCCATTCTGAAAGCACTACTATTATCAATAACAGTACATCCAGTAGAAACAGCAATAGGAGCATATTGCAATGCTATATTACTACCAGCTGAAAAAATTGCAAAATCAAAGTTACCATTAGCAAAAGCTTCTTCTGTTAATTCTTTTATTAAATAAACATCATTCATAAATTTTAAGGTTTTACCTGCAGAACGTTTGGAAGCAAAAAAGGTATATTCTGCAATAGGTAATTTTTTTTCTTCAAGGATTTTTAAAACAGTTTGACCAACAACACCTGTTGCACCAACTATAGCTAATTTATAAGTATTCATAATAAAAATCATCTCCTTTAAACAAAAATTATGTAAATAGCAATAATATATTAATAGTATATTTAATAAAAATAAAAATATGAAAAAATATTAAAAATACTCTTTACTTTTTTTGGAAAATTTGATATAACATATATAGTTTATGTAAATTGTATGGGGTTTACAAAAAAACAATAATATGTAAGGGAGCTAAAGGAAAATGGAAAAGCAAATTAAATTATTTTTGGAGTTTCTTCAAAATGACAAAAAACTATCAGATAATACACTTCAATCATATAAAAGGGATATAAATCAATATGAAAAATATGTTGAAGAAAATCAAATTAATTATATAAAAGTAGATGAAAAAACAGTAAAAGAATATTTAGAATACTTACAAAATATAGGAAAAAAATCATCAACAGTTTCAAGAAATTTAGCATCAATAAGATCTTTTTATCAATATTTAGTCAGAACAAAAGTTGTTTCTAAAGATCCAACTAATAATATACAAGCACCTAAAATAGAAAAAAGAATACCTAGTATTTTAACAGCTAAAGAAGTAGAATTACTTTTAGATCAACCACAAAATGTTGACTTAAAAGGAATAAGAGATAAAGCAATGCTTGAATTTGCATATGCAACAGGAATGAGAGTTACAGAAATTATATCTTTAAATGCAGAAGATGTTAATTTTGAGGAAGGATATGTTGTATGTAAGACAGGAGTTAGACAAAGAAATATTCCTTTAGGAACAATGTCTTTGAAAGCATTACAAAACTATATGGAAGAAGCAAGACCATTTTTAATAAAAGATGAAAGTGTAAAGTCATTATTTGTTAATATAAATGGAAAAAGATTAACTAGACAAGGATTTTGGAAAATAGTAAAATATTACAAAGAACAAGCTCACATAACTAAAGATATTACACCACATGTTCTAAGACATTCATTTGCAACACACCTTTTACAAAATGGTGCAGATTTAAAAGCTATACAATCAATGCTTGGACATTCAGATATATCTTCAACACAAGTATATATGCAATTTCAAGATGAAGGGTTAAAAAATGTATATAGAAATACACATCCTAGAGCATAATTTTTATACATAAGAAAAAATACAGTACTAATATATAATATTAAAAATTAAAAGGGAGTAGCTTATAAACTACTAATCAACAGTTCGTACATTCTGGTTAGTAACCTTATTTATATTTTTTATAAAAGGTGAGCAAGACTTTTAAAAATATTTAAAAATTTTCTATGAATTTTTTGAATATTTTTGAAAGTCTTTTTTTATAGCATAAAAGTAATAATCTACAAAAGAAAGGAGAGAATTAATAATGTAGAGAGAATATATATATTGATTAAAAATGAAAAATAGGGAGGAATTTTATATGGAAAAGAATTGGTATAATAAATCCAAAGAAGAAATATGTAAAGAGTTTAATGTAAATCAAGAATCTGGTTTATCAAATGAACAAGTTCTTAAATATAGAGAAAAATATGGCTCAAATGAATTACAAGCTCAAAAAAAGAAAAGTTTATTTGTTAAATTTTTAGAACAATTTAAAGATTTTATGATTATTGTTCTTATAATAGCAGCAATTGTTTCAGGTGTTGTTGGATATATAGAAGAAGGAAAAATAACAGATTCTATAATAATTTTAGTGGTTGTTATTGTTAATGCCATAATTGGTGTTGCACAAGAGGCTAAAGCAGAAAAATCATTAGAAGCACTTCAAAAATTAAGTAGTCATTCTGCAAAGGTATTAAGAAATGGAACATTAACAGTGGTTCCTTCAAAAGATTTAGTACCTGGTGATATAGTTGTTTTAGATACAGGTGATTTTGTTCCAGCAGATTTAAGAATAATTGAAGCAATTAATTTAAAATCACAAGAAGCATCATTAACAGGTGAATCTGTTCCAGCAGAAAAAAATATGTCTGTAATAGAAAATGAAAAGGTTGGTGTTGGTGATAGAGATAACATGTTATTTTCTTCTAGTTTAATAACATATGGTAGAGGAAAAGGAATAGTTGTTGAAACAGGTATGAATACTGAAGTTGGTAAAATTGCAGGTATTATAAGTAATACAATTAAATCTGAAACACCTCTTCAAACTAAATTAAATAAATTGGGTAAAACATTAGGAATAGCAGCTTTAGGTATTTGTGTAGTTATTTTTGTAATTGGTTTATTATATGGAAAAAATGCAATGGATATGTTTATGACAGCTGTTAGTTTAGCAGTTGCAGCAATACCAGAAGGTTTAGCAGCTGTATCTACAATAGTTCTTGCTATTGGTGTTCAAAGAATGGTAAAAAGAAATGCTATTGTAAAAAAACTTCCAGCAGTAGAAACATTAGGTAGTGCAACAGTAATTTGTTCAGATAAAACAGGTACTTTAACACAAAATAAAATGACAGTAGAAAAAGTTTTTTATGATGGAAAATTACTTGATATGAGTGAAATAAAAGAAGAAGATATAAAAGATGATTTACAACAATTAACATATATAAGTATGTTATGTAATGATACTAAAGTAAGTGCAAATAATGAATTAACAGGTGACCCAACAGAAACTGCATTGGTTGATATGGGATTTAAATTAGATTTTACACCAGAATTATATGTATCATTTCCACGTGTTCAAGAAGTTCCATTTGATTCTGATAGAAAATTAATGACAACAGTTCATAAATATGGAGATAGGTATTTAGTATATACTAAAGGTGGAGTTGATGAATTATTAAAAAGATGTAATAAATATATATTTAATACTGAAATTAAAGATGATTTAGAAAATTATAAAAAAGAAATTTCTGCTAAAAATGAGGAAATGGCAAAAAATGCATTAAGGGTTTTAGCAATGGCATACAAAGAATTAGATCATATGCCAACTGAAGAAGAAATGAAAAATATTGAATCTAATTTAATTTATGTTGGTATGGTTGGTATGATAGATCCACCAAGAGAAGAAGTAAAATTAGCAGTTGCTAAATGTAAAACAGCAGGAATTAAAACAGTTATGATTACAGGTGACCATAAAATTACAGCTACAGCAATAGCAAAAGCTTTAGGAATTATGGAAGAAAATGATGAGGCTATAACAGGTAGCCAGTTAGAAGAAATGTCTGATGATGAATTAATTAAAAGAGTTAGAAATATTGCTGTATATGCAAGAGTTTCACCAGAACATAAAGTTAGAATTGTTAAAGCATGGCAAGCAAATGGAGAAACAGTTGCTATGACAGGTGATGGTGTAAATGATGCACCAGCACTTAAAACAGCAGATATTGGTTGTGCTATGGGTATAGTTGGTACAGATGTTTCAAAAGAAGCGGCAGATGTAATTTTAACAGATGACAATTTCTCTACAATAGTATCTGCAGTTGAAGAAGGTAGACGTATTTATGATAACATATTAAAAGCAATACAATTTTTATTATCAAGTAATGTTGGAGAAATTATTATATTATTTTTAGCTATTTTAATAGCACCATTACTTGCAAATAAATTTGGAATAGATATTTCTTTAATTGAACCACTATTACCAATTCATATTTTATGGGTAAATTTAGTAACAGATTCCCTTCCTGCATTAGCATTAGCTGTAGACCCAGCAGAAAAAGATATAATGAATAGAAAACCAAGTAAAAAAGAAAAAGGCATTTTTACAAAAGGAATGACATGGAGAATTGTATATCAAGGTTTAATGATTGGTTTATTAACATTAGCTGCATTTATAATTGGTTTAGGAACAAAAAACATACCAGAAGTTGAAGGAATGACTTCACAAGAAGTTCGTGTTTCAATAGCACAAACAATGGCATTTATAGTTCTTGCATTATCTGAATTAGTTCATATATTTAATATTAGAAATAATAGTAAATCAATGTTTAAAACAGGTATATTTAATAATGGTAAGTTAATACTTGCAATAGCTGTTTCAGCTGGATTAATGTTTATTGTGTTATTAATTCCATCTTTAAGAAATATATTTAGAATAGTTCCAATGCCTGTTGAAAATATTGTTGAAACTATATGTTTAGTTTTAGCTCCTGCAGTTATTGTTGAAATATTCAAATTGTTTAAGATTAATACTATTAAGGGAGAATAATAATGTTACTATTCTATAATTTATGGGTGACTAGTAACTGAAAAAAGACTTAGAAAACTTGACAAATCTGAAAAATATAGTATAATAAAAATATATTGTTAATGAAAGGATGATTTTATGTTAGCTAAAATTTGGAAAAAATTATTAATGTTTATTTTAATAATAGCATGTTTATTTAATGTGATAACAAAATTAATAAAAGATATGTCAATAGAAGACGAACTACTATCATCTGCACAATATATTCAAAATCAACAAGATTCTGAAGCATTGAAATAAATGCTTATATAAAATAGAAAAGACTGCTTGAATTTTCACAATGTTCAAGTAGTTTTTTTCATATAATATTAATTTGCAATTAAACAAGGAGGAAGTATATGCCAGGATATATAATTCATTTATCAATAGCAAGTGAATACATAAAAAAACATAAAGAAACAATAAACAAACAAGATTTTTTAGAAGGTGTAATAGCACCAGATGAAACAAAAAATAAATCAGAAACACATTATGGTGAAAATCCAAGAAAAACAGACTTAGAAAAATTTCTGAAAAATAATAATGTAGATACAAGTTATGAAAAAGGATTTTTCTTGCATTTACTATCAGATTATTTATTTTATAATATATATCTTACAAAAAAATATGAAAGAGAAATATTGCATAACGAATATGATTGTGTTAACAGATTTTTAATAGAAAAATACAATATTACAGTACCAAATAATGTTAAAGACAAAATATATTTCAAAACAGAAGAACCTAAAATACTTACAAAAGAATTTGTGTGTAAATTAATAGATGAAATATCAGAATATGATATAAATGAAACAGTACAAGAAATTTTACAGGAACCAGAAAAATGGAAAAAATATATATGAAGATAAAATTTATATTTTATAATAAAGCACTAAAGAAAAGCAACTTTAGTGTTTTTTTGTGTTACAATAGTATTAAAAAATGCTATAATTGGTACAAATAAATTAATTAAAATTTCTATTGCGGTTTAAATAAAAGAGTTATATAATTAATAAAAACAAAAGCGAAAGGAATGAAATTATTATGAAAAAAATGGATAAAATAAAAATAAATTACATATGGAGAGATAGAAAAAGACCAATATTTGGGCTGCCTCTTTCTTTCACAAAATATGCACTAACAGATGAAAAAATCATAGTAGATTCAGGAATATTTAATATATCACAAGAAGAAGTAAGGTTATATAGAATAATGGATGTTACTGTAAAATGTTCATTTGTACAAAGAATCTTTAATGTAGGAACAATACATTGCTGTTCAGCAGATAAGTCTACACCTGAGTTTGATATTAAGGATATTAAAAATCCAATACAAGTAAAAGATTTAATTTCAGAAAAAGTAGAAGAAGAAAGAGAAAAAAAGAAAATTTCTAGTAGAGAGTTCATGATAAATGATATAGATGATTTAGATTAATAAGATTGATGAATCAAAGGGGTTTTTATGGATAAAAAAATATACAAACAAATAGAAAAAGATATTAAACTAATAGAGAAAAGATATGAATTGAAATTACGTAATGTTAAAAATAAACAAGAAGCAAAAAAATTATATGAAGAAAAAAGAAATGAATATAATGAAAAAATTTATAAGAAATATGAAAAAAATTATATAGATAAATATATAAATAAAGCAGATAAAACAGGAAGAAATGTTTTAATTGAATTACGCAGAATGGATATGAAAGAAAAAGGAGAGAGTAATTTTAAAATTGCAATATATAATATTAAAACATATACCAAGAAAATGCTTAAATCTCTAGTTAATATTTTTACAGGTATATTAATGGTAAAATCTGGTGGAGAAATTTTGTTAAATGAATCAATAGAAGAAGCAAAGGAAAATAATTATAAAAATTATAAACCACAAATAGAAATATATAATAAAAAAATAGAATCATATGCTGAAGAGATAAATAAATTAGAATTAAATGAATTGGAAACTTTAATGGTAGTTATGGACGATATGTGGAAAAATATAAAGGGATATGGTTCACCAGATAAAGATCTTACTGGATATTTAGGATTAGAATTAGCAAACCAAGATGGTGTAGGTGTATGTAGAAATATGGCAGATGATGTTGCAAGAAAGTTAAATGCAATTAATCCAAATTTTGATGCTGTTTCTTTAGGTGGATATGCAGATTTTGATGATAGTTATTTAAAAAATGATGATGATAACAAAGAAGGGTTAGAATTTGCAAATATAGAGCAAAAAATTCTGCATGAAGATACAGAATCAGAACAAAACGAAAATGATTCAGAAAGTTTTGTAAATGAATTGTGTAAAAAAATAGTGGGAAATCATGCTGTAGTATTATTAAAATCACAACAATATGATGCATATTTAATTATAGACCCTACAAATCCATCAATAGGAATTTGTTATAATGGAAAAATAGAAATGATTAATTCAAATAATACTAAAGGATATACATTAAAATATACAGAAATATCAGATTTTGTTTTAAATGGGTTACTTAAATATGAAAATGCTCTGAAATTATTACAACCAAAAATAAGTATTCCATACGAAGAAATAAAAAATTCGTATTCTGTAGAAAATCAAAATAAAGCATTAGAATATGTTAGAAATTTAAAAAATATGTCAGAATTTGAAAGACAACTTACAATATCTGCACATAAAAAGAATCCAGATATTAGTAATGTTGAGGTTGATAGAACAGTTATATCTAATGATATATCTGACGATTTAGATAGATAATTTGTTAATTAATAGAATAAAGGTAAAATGTAAAATATAATATGTTAGGAACAGTAAATTTGTAATTAATTACACGTAAAAATAGTAATTTGAAAGTGAGATAATTTATGAAGAAATATATATTAAATCCTATTTCATTATTTTTTATAGGTGCT
>CAKPDY010000019.1 GCA_934149165.1 uncultured Clostridia bacterium
ATAAAAAGTCAGGAATATCAGATAGTGTATATAGTATGTTAACAGCAAATAACTACTGGTTGGCTTCGCGTTATTGCAGCTTGTACTCTAGATCTTGCGTCTTGGGCGTGCGTCGTGTTGGCTCTGGTAATGTCAGTGATGGCGATGTGTTCGATTCAGTTGGCTACACCTACTACAATAGTTGTTCGGCTTGTTCTGTAGTTTCTCTAAAATCTAATATCCGAACAAGCGGACAAGATGGAAGCGGAGTATGGCAGTTAAAATAGTAGAGAAGAATAGGCGTAGAAAATAGGAAGAACCTGGGGAAGGGTACTTCCTATTTTAAGTCCTGCCGTAGGCGGACTAGAAGCCTATGTAGGAGTGCAAAAGCTCTCTCTTTTCCTATTTTTTTAAAAATAATATTGCTAAAACAAACAAATTATATTATAATAATACATTATAAATTCAAAAGAAAATGAGGGGAAATAAAATGGTTAATCCAGAACTTTTGGAAGATTTATGCTATGATGCAGGAATAACAAAAAAAGAAAAAGCAATGGAATATGTTGCAAAAAAAAGAGTAAATATAACGAAAGTAATGTATGAAGATAATAAAAATTTTGAGTTAAAATCTAAAGTAAGTGGAACAGAAGGTGTACACGATGTATACATTAAGGTTCAAAATGATGAATTAGAGGATTTAAAATGTGATTGTTCAGATTACAAAAAAAATTATGCAGCTTGTAAACATATAGTGGCTACAATGGTTGAATTTAATAATAATCCAGATTATATAAAAATATTTACTGGGGAGAAAACAAAAGAAAATATAAAAATAAATTCATTATCTAATTTAAATAATAAATCTGAAAAAGATTATAAATTATTTAAACAATTAGTTAATGAATTTTATTCTGATAATTCACAAAATTCTGAAAAAAATACATCAGTTTCTAAAAATAAAAATATTAAAATTGAACCTAAATTATTAATAGATAAATTAAATACAAATTTAAAATTGGAATTTAAAATAGGTGAGCAACAATTGTACAAATTAAAAAGTTTGCCAGAATTTTATGAACATATGTTAAATAAAGAAAATTGCAAATATGGCCTAAAGTTAGAGTTTGTACATGATAAAAAATTTTTTGAAGAAGATAGTTTACCAATTCTAAATTATATAATAAAATATGCGGAAATAATAAAATATGCAAACCAAGCAGCAGATGATTATGGATATTATGGAAGGCATTTAAGTGATACATATATAACTGTTTCTAATTCAGGTTTTGATGAGTTATTTGAAATATTAAAAGATAAATATTTAACTTTTCAAAGAGAATTTTCTGAATATGAAGTATTATTTGTGGATAATGAACCTAGTATAATATTTGAATTAGAAGAGGTAAATGATGATGAATATAGAATAATACCTAATATTAATATTTATGAATATAATATAATTCAAGGAAAAAATTATGTATATTTTGAATATGAAAATAAATTATATAAATGTTCAAAAGAATTTAATGAAACAACCCTAAAATTATTGCAAATGTATAGGAAAAATTTCACAACAGAAATAAAGCTAAAAAAAGATGAGTTAAGTACACTTTTTTCTGTTGTATTTCCTAAAGTAAAAAAGTCATTAAAATATGATAGTTTAGATATGGTTGAAATAGAAAAATATATTCCTAAGGAATTGTATGTAAAATTATATTTAGATTATACAAAAAATAATTATGTAATTGCAGATGTTAGATTTTGTTATAATAATTATGAGTTTAATCCATTAAAAGAAGAAAATGTAAATGTTGCAAGAGATGTGTTAAAAGAATCAGAAGTGTTAGAAACTTTTATAAAAACAGGTTTTATGCTAGATAGAGGAAATGCAAGGTTAATTTTAACAAGTGATGAATCAATATATAATTTCCTAACAAATGATATAGAACAATATATGAAAAAATTTGAAGTGCTAGCAACAGAAGAATTTAAATTAAAACAAATAAAAGAGCCTAAAATTTCTAATGTTGGAGTAAAAATTGAAAATAATTTATTAGAGGTTGATTTTGGTGAATTAGGTTTTGAATTATCAGAATTGAAAGATATAATGAATAAATATAAATTAAAAAAGAAGTTTCACAGATTAAAAAATGGCGAGTTTATTAATTTAAAAGAAAGTGAAACAATGGACTTTTTTGAAAGCTTAAAAACAAATTTAGATATTGATTATAAAGATATTGAAAAAGGTGAAATTAAGTTGCCAGTTTTTAGAAGTTTATATTTAAACAGATTGCTAAAAGAGTCAAATATAAAAAATATAAGTAAAGATGATAATTATAAAGATATTATTGAAAAAATTGATAATAAAAATATAGATGATAAAATTGAATTACCTAAAGGTTTAAAAGCTAATTTAAGAAATTATCAAGAAACAGGTTTTAAATGGCTAAAAACATTGGATAGATATAAGTTTGGCGGAATTTTAGCAGATGACATGGGACTTGGAAAAACTATTCAATTGGTTTGTGTAATCCTTTCATATGTGGAAAATCAAGAAAATAAAACACCAAACTCTATAGTAAAACCAAGTTTGGTAGTTTGCCCAAGTTCATTAACTTTAAATTGGTATAATGAGTTGAAAAAGTTTGCTCCTGAATTAAAAGTTTTACTAATTAATGGTAATGCACAAGAAAGAAAAAGTAAATTAGAAAGTATTCAAAATTACAATGTTATAATAGTATCATATGATATTTTAAAAAGAGATATAGATATATATAAGAAAAATGGCTATGAATTTAAATTTGTAATTGCAGATGAAGCACAATATATAAAAAATAATAATACTCAAAACTTTAAAGCATTAAAGGAAATAAAATCAGAAACTAGGTATGCATTAACAGGAACTCCAATAGAAAATTCTTTGTCAGAGTTATGGTCAATTTTTGACTTTGTAATGCCTGGGTATTTATTTACATACAGAAAATTCAAAGAATTATATGAAACACCAATAGTAAAAGATGAAAATGCCTATTCTATGAAAAAATTAAAGATGTTAATTGAACCATTTATACTAAGAAGAATAAAAGAAGAAGTATTAACAGAGTTGCCTGATAAAACAATTACTGTTTTGAATAATGAGATGGAAGAAGAACAACAAAAAATATATATGTCTTATATGGCACAGGTAAAACAAGAAATAGAAACAGAAATTTCTATAAATGGATTTGAAAAAAGTCAAATTAAAATTTTATCATTATTAATGAGATTAAGGCAAATTTGTTGTCACCCAAGTTTATTTATAGATAATTATAAGGGGGAAAGTAGTAAATTAAATCAATGTATACAAATAGTTAAAGATGCAATACAAAGTGGTCATAAAATATTACTATTTTCAGGTTATACATCAATGTTTGACATAATAGAAAAAGAATTTAAAAAAGAGGATATATCATATTATAAATTAACAGGTCAAACTAAAGTTATAGATAGAATAAAATTAGTTGATGAATTTAACGAAAATCCTAATATAAAAGTTTTTTTAATTTCTTTAAAAGCAGGTGGAACAGGTTTAAATTTAATAGGTGCTGATATGGTAATTCATTATGACCCATGGTGGAATATATCTGCAGAAAATCAAGCAACAGATAGAACATATAGAATTGGTCAAAAGAAAAATGTTCAGGTATATAAGCTAATTACAAAAAATTCCATAGAAGAAAAAATATATGAATTACAACAAAAAAAGGCAAAATTAATAGATAATATGTTATCTACAAAAGAAACTTTTATAAATAAATTATCAAAAGATGAAATTATGAATCTTTTTAAGTAAAAATATAAAAAAAATATTGAAAAAATTTTACCTTTATGATAACATAATTATGTAGATAAAAAATAAAGGAGGGCATTAATATGTCAAAAGGAAATAATAAAGATAATAAATTTTTTGTAAAATTAATGGCAGGAATATTAGCTGGGTTGATGATTTTCTCATTAGCAATTACACCAATAGCATATTTTGTGTCTTATTTAACTACAAAATAAAGTAATATAATTATAAAAATATAAATAATATTATATAGTTCTTATATAAAAAGGAGTAATATGATAGATAATTTTATACAAAATATAAATACATATTTTCAAAGAAATATAGTAGAATATGTACAAGAGTTATACCAATATCCAATAAAATTAATCCCATTAATAATAGATTTATTAATAGTAGTATTTCTTTTGTATAAATTTATAAAAGCATCAAAGAAAACTAGAGTATGGCAATTATTAAAAGGAATAGCATTATATATTATAATAACTGCATTAAGTTCAGTGCTACATTTGCAAATATTAAACTTTATATTAACTTCATTCTTATCTTATGGAGTTATAGCATTAATAGTAATATTTCAACCAGAATTAAGAAGAGCATTGGAACAATTAGGAACTAATAAAATAACAAAGTTTTTTGGAATTGAAAAAGATTTACAAACTAAAAATAAAGAAGATATATTTAAAATTCTTATTGCTGTTGATGAATTAGCAAAAAGTAAAACAGGTGCATTAATTGTAATTGAAAGAGATATAAAATTACAGGATATAATAGATACAGGTGTAGCTATTAATGCAGAAGTTTCACCACAATTACTAGTTAATATATTTGTACCAAATACACCATTACATGATGGTGCCGTTATAATTAGTGAAAATAAAATTGTGTCTGCAGCATGTATTTTACCATTAGCTGGTGATCAGGATATTTCTAAAGCATTAGGAACAAGGCATAGAGCAGCATTAGGAATGGCAAAAGAAACAGATAGTATTGTTATTATTGTTTCAGAAGAATCTGGAAAAGTTTCAGTTGCAAAAGATGGAAAATTAATAATTGATATAAGTGAAGAAAATTTAAGGCAATTATTACTTTCTAATATAAATGGAAAAGATGATTATATAAGTAGTGTAGGTAAAATTAGGCAAAAAATAACTAATAAAAAAGTTGTGAAAAGTTAAATAAAATGGAGAAAATTTTAAATTTTCTCCATTTTAAGGTATATATAATATTTTTTATTTTTAATGTATTAAAAACAAGGCTGAAACAAGGCTGTAACTATAAAAAATACATCAATAAAAAGTAAAATTAAAAACACTTTAAAGCGAACGGAGAGTAGGATATGAGAAATATAAAACTAACAATAGAATATGATGGAAAAGATTTTAATGGATGGCAAAAACAACCCAATAAGCTAAATATACAAGGAGAAATAGAAAGAGCAATTAGTGAAATAACAAAAGAAACAAATATAGACTTAACAGCTTCAGGAAGAACAGATGCTGGGGTTCACGCAATAGGACAGGTTGCAAATTTTAAAACTAATTGTAATATTCCAGTCGAAAAATTTCCTATTGCAATTAATTGCAAGGTAAAAAAATCAATAGTTATAAAAAGTGCAGAAGAGGTAGAAGAGAGATTTCACAGTAGATATAATTGCAAACAAAAAACATATAGATATGTAATTAATAATTCAGAATATGGAAGTGCTATTTTTAGAAATTATGAATATCATATTCCAATGAAATTAGATGTAGAAAAAATGAAAAAAGCAATAAAGTATTTTGAAGGGGAACATGATTTTAAAGGTTTTAAAGCAAGTCGGAACAAGCAGTAAAAATAGTGTTAGAAAAATTTTTAAAACTAATATATATACAGAAAATAGTAAAATATATATAGAATTAACAGGAAGCGGTTTTTTATATAATATGGTTAGAATTATTGCTGGAACTTTGGTAGATGTTGGTTTAGGAAAAATTAATGAAGAGGATATTCCAAATATTATTTTATCTAAAGATAGGCAAAAAGCTGGAAAAACATTACCACCACAAGGTTTATTTTTAGTTAAAGTGGAATATTAAATAAAAGAATTTTAAAATAATTAAATGTAATTTAAGAATAATATCAATTTTTAAATAAAGATAATGGGTCAATTGAAACATTATCTTTTTTCAATGTAAAATGTAAATGAGGGCCAGTTGTTGAACCATTTGTTGGATTTCCGATTTGAATCTTTATATATGTTATTTGGAAAACCATATACATTTTTAGGACCGACTTGTGCTATTATTTGACCAACAGTAACATAGTCACCTTTTTGTACTAAAAAGTTTGGAGATACATGATGAAAAATAGATGTGTAATTATTTCCAGAAACTACAACTGTACAACCGCCACTGCCCATAAAACCAGTAAATGTAACTTTTCCAGATATTGCAGATATTATATTTGTGCCTGGTGGTGCTGGTATATCTATACCACCATGAAACGATGTGGCCCCAGCTGTGGGGATATTTCTATATCCAAAATAAGAACTAATATTTGTATACCCAGGTAATGGCCAATATAATTCATTTGATGTAATAACATATGATTTATTTATTAAAGAAGATGATGAACCATTTATTATTTCTGAATTGTTTTCAAAAAATGGAATAAAAAAGATACAAATTAGTATAGTTACAATAAAAATAATTACAAACGAATTGAATAAATTTTGAATTAAATTTTTAGACATAAAATTTTAATATAAAATGCTCCTTTCTTAAATTTAGGTTTTTTAAATAGATTAGTTAATTTATAATATAAAAACTATTTAGGATAAACCTATAAACCTAATTTTTTATTATTTATTATTTTTAAATGCAAAAAATTTGCTAAGAAAGAAATTTAAAATTATTACAATTATGGTAATTGCTGATTTGCTAATTAAATTTGGAATATTAAGTATGTTAAATAATAACATAAAACCGAAAAATTCAACAATCATAGTAAAAGACCTAGCAGCGAAAAATTTAAGAATTTCACAGAAAATTTCACCCAAATTTGATGCAGTAGAGTTAAAAACGAGTTTTCTATTTGTAATATAAGCAAAAATAACTGCAAGTAGAATAGCAATTACATTAGATATATTTTCATTAAGATGGGAATATGTTGTTAAAACAAAAAATGTGCCAATGTTAACAATTGTAGTTAACACACCAAAAACTGCATAAAGTATAATTTCCTTTGTAAAAAATTTCTTAATTATAGTCTGTATTAATTTTTTCATATTTTGAATCCTTATTATAATATTTAGATTTTTGTGATATGTGTAATGGAAATATCTATAAACCATAAAATATTAAAAGAACTTTGGCATAATTTTTAATTCCCATACCAAAGTTCTTTTACTACTCTGTTAAGAGAGTAGATTGTTGGCAGGGGTAGAAGGACTCGAACCCTCACAGGCGGTTTTGGAGACCGATGTGCTACCATTAACACTATACCCCTATATATTAACAATATGTATATTATCATATTTAAATTAGATGTGCAAGATGTTTTTTAAAAAATTTTTCAAAAAAATTTTTAAAATTGGTTAGAATTTTACAGTAATGCTCTTGCAAAAAGGTTTTTTTTATGTTAAAATATTGTTTGTTATAAATTATTACTATTGAACGGAGGTGCAAATAAATGCCAAATATAAAATCAGCAATAAAACGTGTTAGTGTTATCGAAAAGAAAACATTAAGAAATAATATGATTAAATCAGGATATAAATCAGCAGTTAAAAAATTTGAACAAGCTATTGAAGCTGGTAATACTGAAGAAGCTAAAACTTTATTCTCACAAGCTACTAAAAAAATTGACCAAGCTTGCAATAAAGGAGTAATAGTAAAAAACACAGCTGCTAGAAAAAAATCTAATTTAGCAAAAAAATTAAATGCAATTAATGCATAATCAAAAGTAAAAAATTGTGCACAGTTTTTTACGGAAAATTAAACGTAAATTATAAGTAAAAAGTATTATAACTTATAATTTACGTTTTTATTTTATATTTTTAATCAGTTCCAATTTTATTAAATGCAATACCGCACATTATAATAGTTGCTATGTAAAATAAACCAGATTTAAAAATTGAAATACCTATGTAATATATTGATGGGTTATTATTTATGTTATATACTGATAATATAAAGCTGGCTATTATGCATATTATAAAGGAAATTTTTATTCCGTTTTTCATAACTTTTATAATTTTTTTATCAACGTTTTTTAAATTATTCAAAATTTTTTCAAAATTCATATTATCATCTCAACTTTCTTTTAGACATTATCTTAAATATATATTAACATAATATATATAATAAATGCAAATGTAATTTTTGGAAATAGTAACATAATACTCCTATTGCCTTTTTAATAATATTTTTATATAATAAATAAAAAATATTATAGGAAAAGGTATTATGAAAGAGCAAGAATTAAAATTAAAAAATATAAAATCATTCAATTTAAAAGATATATTTGAATGTGGTCAATGCTTTAGATGGAATGAAAATAAAGATAGTAGTTATACAGGAATAGTAAAAAATAATGTTATAAAAATATATCAAAACAACAATAATTTAATTGTTAAAAGCTATGGGGAAGATAATATTGAAGAGTTATTTAATTTTTATTTTGATATGAATACTGACTATGAAAAAATAAAAATTAAATTAAGCCAAATAGATAGTTATATGTTAGAAAGTATAAAATATGGAGAAGGAATTAGAATTTTAAATCAAGATTTATGGGAAACAATAATGTCTTTTATAATTTCAGCAAATAATAATATTCCAAGAATAAAGGGAATTATTGAAAAATTGAGTAGAACATATGGAAATGAAATAATATGGAATAATGAAAAATATTATTCTTTTCCAACAGTTAATCAATTAAGCAAAGCAACAGTTGAAGATTTTAGAAAATTAGGATTAGGATTTAGAGATATAAGAATGTATGAAACTACAAAAATGATTTTAGAAAGGCAAATAGATTTAGAAAAATTACATCAAGAAAAAGATACTAATATAGTAAGAGAGGAGTTACTTAAATTATCAGGAGTAGGACCTAAAGTTGCGGATTGTATTTTATTATTTTCTACATTAAAAAGGTTTGATGTTTTCCCAATAGATGTATGGGTTAGAAGAGTTATGAATGAGTTATATATTAAAAATACAGATGAAACTAAAGTAAGTAAAAAACAAATTTTAGAAATAGCACAAGAAAAATTTGGGAATTTAAGTGGTATTGCTCAGCAATATTTATTTTATTGGAGGAAAAATATATGAGTTTTAGATTAATATATGGAAAATCAGGTGTTGGAAAAAGTACATATATGTATAATGAAATAAAGGAAAAAATAAATTGTGAAAATAAAATTTATATAATTACACCAGAACAGTTTTCATTTACAGCAGAAAAAAAATTATTAGAAACATTAGGTAATAGAGCTGTTTTAAATGCAGAAGTTCTAACTTTCAATAGAATGGCATATAGAGTTGCATCAGAAGTTGGAGGAACAGCAAAGGTTGAATTATCAAGCTCAGGTAAAGCTATGCTTATTTATAATATATTGGAAACTAAAAAAAGTAAGTTAAAATTTTTAGGAAAGTCAGAAGAAAATATTGATTTAATAATAGAACAAATTACAGAGTTTAAAAAACATGGAGTTTCAGTTGATGATTTAAACAAAATAAAGGAAGAAACAGATAATGATTATTTAAAACTAAAACTGCAAGACATGTTGCAAGTGTATACTGATTTTGAAAAGGTTATAGAAAATAAATATATAGATGAAAATGATAATTTAACACGTTTAGCAAATCAGCTTAATGATGTTTCAATTTTTGATAATACATTAATTTATATAGATGAGTTTGTTGGTTTTACAAAACAAGAATATGAAATAATTAAACAATTATCATATAAAGCACAAGATGTTACTGTTGCAATATGCTCAGACTCTATTGAAGAAGCAATAGCTCCTGAAAATGATGTATTTTATTCAAATAAATTAACAATTTCTCGTTTATTAGATTTAATGAAAGAAGCAAAAATAACCATAGATGAACCTATTTTTCTAAAAGAACCTTATAGATTTAAAAATAATGAATTGAAACATTTAGAAAAAAATTTATATAGTGTTCCATATAAAAAATATGAAAATACACCAGAAAACATAGAATTATTTTTAGCTAATAATCAGTATTCAGAAATAGAAAATATTGCTATAAATATAGTGAAATTAGTGCAAAAAAAGGGTTATAGATATAAAGATATTTCAGTTATTACTAAGAATTTAGATGTATATTCAAATTTGGTAAAAGTAATATTTAACAAATATCAAATACCAGTATTTATAGATGAAAAAAATGATTTAAATCAAAATATTATTGTAAAATATTTATTATCAATTTTAGAAATTTTTGCGAGAAATTGGTCTTATGAATCAGTTTTCAATTATGTAAAAACAGGTTTTCTAGATATTTCAAAACAAGAAATTTTTGCATTAGAGAATTATTGTCAAAAATGGGGAATAAAAAATAGTAAATGGTATAAACAAGAATGGAATTTTAAAGATGAGGATGATGAGAATAAGGCAAAAATACAAAGGTTTAGAGAGTTAAGAAAAATAATAGTAAATCCATTGCTAGAATTTAAAGAAGATTTAAAAGGTACAAATGAAGTAAAACTTATTACAACAAAATTATATAATTTTTTAATAAAAAATGAAATAGACAAAAAATTTGAGGAGAAGATAGAAGAATTAAAACAATTAGGACAAACTGAATTTGCAACACAATATGAAACTAGTTGGAAAATTATAATGGGAGTATTAGATGAAATTGTTTTAGTTTTTGGAAATGAAAAAGTAAGTTTTGATAAATATATGCAAATTTTAAAAACAGGGCTTGCAAGTAGTGATTTAGGAAAGATTCCTGGAACACAAGATCAAGTTATAATAGGTGATGTTGATAGGTCTAGAAGTCATAAAGTTAAAGCAATATTTATTATAGGATTAAATGATGGAATGTTTCCAACAGTTCATAAAAATGAAGGTTTTTTCAATGATAATGATAGACAATATCTAAAAGAAAATGGAGTAGAACTTGCAAGAAATACGGTTGAAAGTTTATATGAGGATAATTTTAATATTTACAAAGCATTTACAACAGCAGAAGAAAAATTGTTTTTATCTTATTCATCATCAGATTCAGAAGGGAAGACTTTAAGAGGGTCTATATTGGTATCAAAAATTAAAAAGATATTTCCAATGCTAGAGGAACATAGTGATATTATTGAAAAAACATCTGAAATATTAATTGAAAATACTACATTTGATGAGTTATTGAATAAGTTGGGTGAATATCGTGATACAGGTGAAATAGAAGATGAATGGGTTGAAGTATATAATTATTATAAAAATAATCCTATGTGGAAATATAAATTAGAAAAGGCAATGGAAGCTTTAAGTTATACAAACAAACCAGATAAAATTAATGAAAAAAATATTCAGAAGATGTATGGAGATACACTTCATACAAGTGTATCAAGGCTTGAACAATATCAAGCATGTCATTTTGCGTATTATTTAAAGTATGGATTACAATTATCGGAAAAAGACAATTTTAAAATAAATCCAATAGATACAGGAACATTTATGCATGATGTTATTGATGACTTTTTTAATAAGATTAGGGAAAAATCATTTAATATTAAGGAATTGTCTGAAGAAGAGATTAATGAAATTGTTGAAGAGATTATTGATGAAAAACTAAATCTTAATAAAAACTTCATTTTTTCAAGTTCACCTAAATATAAATCACTTAGTACAAGGTTAAAAAGAGTTGTTTTAAAATCAATGAAATATATAGTAGAAAGCTTAAAATATAGTAAATTTGAAGTGCTTGGGAATGAAGTGGAATTTAAAGAAGGTAAAGAATATAGCCCAATAACAATTGAACTAGAAAGTGGGCAAAAGGTTGAAATAACAGGAAAGATAGATAGAATTGATATTGCTAAATTAGATAATGATAAATATGTTAGAATAATTGATTATAAATCATCAGCCAAAAATATTGATTTGAATCAAGTTTATGCTGGTTTGCAGTTACAGTTAATTACATATTTGGATGCTGTATGCCAAGAGGAAGATTTAATGCCTGCAGGGGTGTTGTACTTTAATTTGATAGATCCTACTATAAAGTCTAAGAAAAGTTTGACTGATGAGGAGATAGAGGATAAAATTAGGAAAAAATTTAAAATGCAGGGATTAATTTTGGCAGATGTGGATATAGTAAAAATGATGGATACGAAGTTGGAAACAGGTTCTTCTGATGTGATTCCGGCATATATTGGAAAAGAGGGAACTTTAAGTAATAATCGTTCTAGTGTGGTTAATAGGAAACAGTTTGAATATTTGCAAAAATATACTAATAGGTTGATTAAACAAATATCTAGTGAAATATTTAGTGGTAATATTGATATAAACCCATATTATAATACAAAAAATAAAAGAACACCTTGTGAATATTGTTCATATAAATCTATTTGTAATTTTAATACAAGTGATTGTAAAAATAGATATAATTACATAAATAATCTTCAAAAAGAAACAATTTTAGAAATGATAAATAATAATATGGAGGAAAAATAAATGAGTGACTTATCTAATAATATTGTAATTCATATAAAAAAAGATGAATGCGAATATTTGCAATTTAAAGAACTACTTAAATATGGAATAAAACATGCATATGGATTAATTCCAGGGAATTATAGAACTTTAGGAAATAATGTTGATAAAAATAAATATAATAATGCAATTGAAAATTACAAAGTATTATGTGATGCTATAAATGTTGATTATAAAAATTTAATTAAACCTGTACAAAGTCATACTAATAATGTTGAAATTGTAGATGAAAAGATTGATATTAATGAGGCTAATATTTTAAATAATATATATAAACCAAATTATGAAAGTTTTAAATTTAATAATACAGATGGTTTAATAACCACAAACAGCAATGTTATTCTTGGAACTACAAATGCAGATTGCATATTATTACTTATTTATGATCCAGTAAAAGGTGTTATAGCAAATGTTCACTCAGGATGGAGAGGAACTTTTAAAAAAATAGCTGTTAATACAATAAATAAGATGTGTTCTATATATAATTGTAATCCGAAGGATATTATATGTTGTATTTGCCCAAGTATTAGAAAATGTCATTTTGAAGTTGAAGATGATGTTAAAAATATGTGTGTAGAAATTTTTGAAAATACTGGAAAGTTAAACGATATAATTCAATTTGCAGGTATTAAAAATAATAAAAATAAATGGATGATAGATACCGTACTAATTAATAAAATTATGTTGAAAGAATGTGGATTAAAAGAAGAAAATATTATAGATTGTGGCATTTGTAGTGTTTGCAATTCAAAAAATGTGCATTCATATCGTGTGGAAGGTAAAAATTTTGGATTATCAACAGCTATAATATCAAAATAAAAGTAATATAAAAAGTATAAAATGGAGATGAAAAAATGAATGAAGTAAAAGAATTGGCAAGTTATTGTTTGGGGTGTAAAGTAAAGCCATGTAGTACAGGCTGTCCATTAGAAAATGATATACCAGAATTTATAAAATATATTAAAGAAAATAATTATGAAAATGCATATAAAATATTAAGTAAAACAACTGTATTACAATCAATATGTGGAAGAATTTGTCCTCATATGAGTCAATGTATGGGAAAATGTGTTAGAGGAATTAAAGGTATACCAGTTTCTATTGGAGAATTAGAGGCTTTTGTTGGTGATATGGCAATTAAGAATAATTATAAAATGGCTGATTTAGAAATTAATAATACACAAAATAATACTAAAAAAATTGCAATTATAGGAAGTGGACCTGCTGGTTTAACATGTTCTGCATTTTTAGCACGTTATGGTTTTAATGTAACAATATTTGAAAAATACAGTAAATTAGGTGGATTATTAAGATATGGAATACCAGAATTTAGGTTACCAAAACATATACTTGATAATGCAATTAATAAAATATTAAATTTAGGTATTAAAGTTGAATATGAAAAAGAATTGGGAAAAAATTTAAAATTATGTGATTTAGAAAAAGAGTTTGATGCAGTATTTATAGCAATAGGGGCTAATATACCATGGAAAATGGAAATTCCTGGAGAAAACCTTTGTGGTGTATATGGTGGAAATACGTTATTAGAAAAAAATATACATCCAAATTACAATAATAAAAAAATTGCTGTAATAGGTGGTGGAAATGTTGCAATGGATTGTGCTAGAACTATAAATAAAATGGGAGCCAAAAGTGTTACTATTATTTATAGAAGAGCAGAAGAACAAATGCCAGCAGAAAAGAAGGAAATAGAACAAGCAAAAAGTGAAGGAGTTGAATTTCTTTTTCAAACAAATGTAGTAAAAATATTAGGTGATAGTAAAGAAGAACAAAATGTAAAAAAAATAGAATGTGTAAAAACTAAATTAGTACAAAAAGAAGGTGAAACAAGATTATCTCCAGTAGATATTGAAGGAAGCAATTATGTAATAGATATGGATTATGTTGTAATGGCTATAGGTTCTACAGTTGAGAAAGATGTTGTTGAAAGTTTAAATTTGGAAACAGATAAAAAAGGTTATATAAAAGTGAATGAAAATTATCAAACATCAAAACCAAAAATATTTGCTGGTGGAGATTTAGTAGGCACAAAGGCTACAGTAGCTTGGGCTGCAGAAACTGGGAAAACTGTTGCTAAATATATAAAAGATAATTTATAACATATAAAAAAATCAATACCTTAATATATAAAAAAGGGAGAGATGAATATTGAATATTATTGAAAACATAAAAAGTTTTTTTAAAAAAATAAGTAATGATAATATTAGTGAATATACAGCACAATGTGCATATTATACTATTTTATCATTTATACCTTTTTTAATTTTAGTGGTAACATTAGTTCAATATACACCAATATCTAAAGAAATGTTAATATCAATAATACAACAAATAATACCAACTACTATGATTGATGCAACAATAGATATTGTACAAGAGGTATACTCAAAATCTATTGGAACAGTATCAATTTCTTTAATATTTGTGTTGTGGTCATCTGGAAAGGGATTTTATGCCCTTTCTAAGGGAATTCAAAATATTTATAAACCACAAAAAGAATTTAATTATTTTTATATGAAGTTGGTTTCAATAATTTGCACAATATTATTGGTAATTATAATAATATTGACTTTATTAATTTCTGTTTTTGGAAATAGCATAGTTGAAATGATTCATTTAAAATGGAATATTCCAATTTTTGTATATCAAGTGTTAAAAATTACAAGGGTTGGTATATATTTTGTATTATTTTTAATAATATTAATTATGTATAGATTTATATCAAATAGTAAAGTAAGTTTAAAAAGTCATATTCCTGGAGCAATTATTGCAACATTAGGTTGGTATGTTGTTTCATTGTTCTTTTCACTATATATAGAAGCTTATGTTGGTTTTTCTGTAGTATATGGAAATTTAACTACTATTACTTTAGCAATGATGTGGTTATATATTTGTATGTATTTCATTTTAATAGGAGCGGAGTTTAATAAAATTTTATGTATTGAAAAAAATAAAAAAATATGATAAAATATAAATATTAAAAATCGCATAACTTTAAAAATTAATTAATTTTAAGGGAGGATTTACAAATGCCAGAATTATATGTTGTTTTAACCATACTGTTTTTTATATTAGGTGTTGACCTTGCATTGCTCCGGAACAAAATAAGAATAGCGTTATACATAAAAACATTTGAAAAAAATACTAAAATATATCTTGAATACTATGAACACATAAGAGAAATTATCTTAAGCAAAGATATTGAAATAGAAGAGCTTTATGATAAATTATGTGAAACATATTCTGAAAGAAATGTGGAAAGGTATTCAAATAAAATGGTGCTGTTTTTTTCTGGAAGAGGAGACATAATGTTTGAAACAGGTGAACAGCTTAGAATGGAAATAATGAAATATGGAAGTGCATTGTTAAAAAAATATGAAACTATAAAAGATTTTGTAGATGAATCATATGAAAATGAAAATATTGCAAAAGTAAAAGAAGTTATTTTTGAAGTCAGACGTATAAAGTGGCAGTTGGGTGAAAAGTTTATGTGGTAATTAATAAAACGGTGTCTTATAATAAGGCACCGTTTTCACATTTTATTTACAAATATATTTATTTTACAACAATATTATAAATTTTATTTTTTACATAAATTTCTTTAACTATATTTTTTCCATCTAAGTTAGCAATAATATTTTCATTAGAATGAACAATAGATTTTACAGTTTCTTCATCAGAGTTTATTGGAACTAAAACAGTTGCTTTTAATTTACCATTAAATTGAACTGGAATTTCAATTTCATCATCTATTGTTTTAGATTCATCATATTCAGGCCATTTTTCGTATGTAATTGTTGTGTTGTGACATAGAACTTTTTCCCACATTTCTTCACAAAGGTGTGGGGCAAATAAACTTAACATTTGAACTAATGTACTAAGTTCAGCTTTATTAATTTTTTTAGATTTATAAAATTCATTAACCATTGTCATAAAAGTACTGATACAAGTATTAAATTTCATTTCTTCAATATCTTGTGTAACTTTTTTTATTGATTTATGCATTAATTTTTCAAATTCTTCTGAATATGTATCACCATCAGTAACAAAATCTTGCAAATTCCATACTCTGTCTAGGAATTTAGCACATCCTCTAATACTTTCAACAGACCATGAAGCTGTTTGGTCAAATGGACCCATAAACATTTCATAAACTCTTAAAGTATCTGCACCAAATTCTGCTATAACATCATCTGGATTTACAACATTACCTTTAGATTTACTCATTTTTTCACCATTTGAACCAAGAATCATACCATGAGAAGTACGCTTTCCATAAGGTTCTTTAGTTGGAACTACTCCAATATCATATAAGAATTTATGCCAAAATCTTGAATATAACAAGTGAAGTGTAGTGTGTTCCATACCACCATTATACCAGTCAACAGGTGTCCAGTAGTTTAGAGCTTCTTTTGAAGCTAGTTCTTTATCATTATGTGGATCTGTATATCTTAAATAATACCATGATGAACCAGCCCATTGAGGCATAGTATCTGTTTCTCTTTTAGCAGGCTTTCCACAATGTGGACATGTTGTATTAACCCAGTCAGTTAATTTACTTAAAGGTGATTCTCCATTTTCACCTGGTTCATAATCCTGAATATCTGGTAATGTAACAGGTAATTCATTTTCTGGGACTGGAACCCATCCACAGCAATCGCAATATACCATTGGAATTGGTTCACCCCAATAACGTTGTCTTGAAAATACCCAATCACGTAGTTTATAATTAACTTTTTTAGTACCAATCTGTTTTTCTTCAAGCCATGAAATCATTGCATTTATAGCATCTTGTTTGTTCATTCCATTTAAAAAATCTGAATTAATGTGAGCTCCATCACCTGTGAAAGCTTCTTTTGAAATATCTCCACCTTCTAGTACAGGAATGATGTTTAATCCAAATTTGGTTGCAAATTCATAATCTCTTGTATCATGAGCAGGGACAGCCATAATTGCACCAGTTCCATATGTAATTAAAACATAGTCTGAAATCCAAATTGGGATTTCTTTACCTGTTACAGGATTTATAGCCTTAATTCCTTTAATTTCAACACCTGTTTTTTCTTTATTTAATTCAGCACGTTCAAAATCTGATTTTAAACTTGCTTGTGTTTTATAATTTTCAATTTCGTCCATATTTATAATAGAATCAGCTAACTCTTTGATGATAGGGTGTTCAGGAGCTATAACCATATATGTTGCTCCAAATAATGTATCTGGTCTTGTTGTGTAAACTGTTAGTGTTTTATTTGAACCTGATAAACTGAATTTAACCTCAGCACCTTCACTTCTTCCAATCCAATTACGTTGTTGTGTTTTAATTTGTGGAAGATAATCAACCTCATCCAAATCATCAATTAATCTTTGTGCATATTCTGTTATTTTAAGCATCCATTGGCTTTTTTCTTTTTGAACAACAGGACTTCCACATCTTTCACATACTCCATTTACAACTTCTTCGTTTGCTAAACCAACTTTACATCCTGTACAGAAGTTGATTGGCATTGTAGTTTTATATGCAAGACCTTTTTTAAACATTTGAACAAATATCCATTGTGTCCATTTGTAGTAGTTAGGGTCTGTTGTATTTACTTGTCTATCCCAGTCAAAAGAGAAACCAATTGATTTAAGTTGTCTTGTAAAATTAGCAACATTTTTTTCTGTTGTAATTTTAGGGTGTACATGATTTTTCATTGCAAAATTTTCTGCTGGTAATCCAAATGCATCAAATCCAATAGGGTATAACACATTATATCCTTGCATTCTTCTTTTTCTTGCTATTACATCTAGTGCTGTATAGCTTCTTGGATGTCCAACATGTAGACCTTGACTAGATGGGTATGGAAATTCAATTAATCCAAACCACTTTTCTTTTGAGTAATCTGTTCCTGTTGCATATGTTTTGTTTTCATTCCAATATTTTTGCCATTTTTGTTCTATTTCTTTAAAGTTATAAGCCATTGTTAAATCAGTCCTTTCTGTGTTTGATATTTTTAGTTATGATTATACTATAAATAGTCGAAAAAATAAAGCATTTTTTATAATTTTGTAAGGAATGTTTTAGTTTTCCTACTTAATCAACATAATTCAATATATTAAACAAACAATTTTTTTCACTTTATTTTTTTAGAAATATGTTATATAATACAAAAGCAAAAGGTTTATAGATACCAAAAAAATCTAAATATACATATAAAAAGGATGATAAAAATGGAAAAAGTTAGAGGATTTGAAATTGCGAAAGGATTTGAAGATAAAAATATTAATCTTCCTGTAAGAAAAACTAAATATTCAGCAGGATATGATATTGAAGCAGCACAAGATTGTATAATACCAGCGTTTAAGTTAGGGCAAAAACCAATATTAGTTACAACAGGAATAAAAGCTTATATGCAAGAAAATGAGTATTTAATGTTATGTAATAGAAGCTCAAACCCATTAAAAAAAGGTTTAGTATTAGCAAATAGTGTAGGAATTATAGATGCAGATTATTATGGAAACAAAGATAATGATGGTGTAATTATGTATGCATTTTACAATATGTTTGATAAAGATATAGAAATAAAAAAAGGAGATGTAATAGGTCAAGCAATATTTAAAAAATTTGAAATAGCAGATGGTGATTGTGCAGAAGGTGAAAGAATAGGCGGATTTGGTTCAACATCAGTTAAATAATTTAAAGTAAATTTATTTGTACAGGAAATAATTGGAAAAATAAGGTATTTTTGTATTGACAACCAACATATTATTAGAGTATAATAATATGCGTATGTAAAGGGTTAAAGAAATAAACCCCTAAGAAACACATCCGATTAAGGTAAGGTTTATACCGGAAGGAGGGGAATATAAAATGCCAGAAGTAAAAAATAATGGTAATTTGGAAGATGCATTAAAAAGATTTAAAAGACAATGTGCTAGAAACCAAGTATTACAAGAAGTTCGTAAAAGAGAACACTATGAAAAACCTAGTGTAAAAAGAAAGAAAAAATCAGAGGCTGCTAGAAAAAGAAAATTTTAGTAGTTTGTTAAAAGTGCAAGTAATATGCTTGCACTTTTGTGATATAAAACAGGTAAAAAATAATTGAAAATAAGCATATAAAAGCTATAAAATTATGCAAAAGGAGGCAGAATATGTTAAAAGAAAAATTATTAGAAGACTTAAAATTAGCAATGAAAGAAAAAAATGTAAATAGAAAAAATACAGTTCAAATGGTAAGAGCATCAATATTACAAGTTGAAAAGGATAAAAAAATAGAATTAAATGATGAACAAATTTTAGAAGTAATAGCTAAAGAATTCAAAAAAAGAAATGATTCATTAGCAGATTATGAAAAATCAGGTAGACAAGATTTAATAAACCAAATAAAGGAAGAAATGGCAGTTTTAGAAGAATATTTACCTAAAAAATTATCTGAAGAAGAATTAACAGAAAAAATAAAACAATATATTTCAGAAACTGGTGCTACATCAATGAAAGATATGGGAAAAATAATGAAACTTGCAAAAGAACAATTAGGTGTAACAGCAGATGGAAGAATGATAAACGAAATAGTAAAAAAATTGCTATCATAAATATTTATAAAAAAGTAACATATTAGAAATCAATATGTTACTTTTTTATATTCTATTCACTTACTTTTTTGAATAAAAAGATACTATACAATCCAGAAATACCAACTAGAATATAGATTAGTTTTGTTAATATTGAACCAGCTGAAAAAAGAAAATCAACTAAATTAAAATTAAATAATCCAACTAATCCCCAATTAATTGCTCCAATTATTATTAATAATAAAGCAATTATATTTAAAACTTTCATAAACCCTTATTCTCCTTTTCAAAAATAAATTTTAATTATAGTATGTGTAATATAAAAAAATATATACATCATAATAAAATTTAAAGGAAATATATTGTATATTTTTTCCAAATTATATTATAATAATAAAAGCAAAATAAAAAAGAAAGAAGGTTTATTAAAATGAATTATATTAAAGAAAACATAAAACAAGGAATTACATTTCATAAAATAAACACAAATAAATTTAAAACAAATTTATTTGCAATATTTTTAACAACAAAATTAGAAAAAGAAACTGTAACTAAAAATGCACTTCTTACAGCAGTTTTAAGAAGAGGAACTAAAAATTTGCCAACACAAGAATTAATTAGTAAAAGTTTAGAAAATATGTATGGAGCAAGTTTTGACTGTGGTGTAGAAAAAACAGGCGATAATCATATAATGAAATTTTATTTAGAAAGTATAAATGATGAATTTCTTCCAATACAGGAAAATTTAAGCAAACAAGGATTAGAAATATTATTAGATATAGTATTTAATCCATATATAGAAAACGGAAAATTTAAAGAAGAGTATATAAATGGCGAAAAAGAAAATTTAAAACAAATAATACAAGGAAAAATAGATAATAAAGCAAAATATGCGTCAGATAGATGTGTAGAAGAAATGTATAAAAATCAACCATATGGTTTATATAAATACGGATATATTGAAGATTTGCAAAATATAAATTCTGAAAATTTATATGAGTATTATAAAGAATTAATACGAAATGCTAAAATAGATATTTTTGTTTCAGGAAATTTAGATAACGAATTATTTAATAATACAAAAGAAAACGAAATAATAAAAAAATTAAATGAAAGAGAACCACAGTATAATATTAATAAAGAAAATACTGAAAAAGAAAAGATTAATGAGCCAAAGATTGTAACAGAAAGTATGCAAATTACACAAGGAAAATTAATTTTAGGATTAGATATATTAAATGGCAAAAAAGAAAGTAAGTATGCTACATCAATTTACAATATTATTTTAGGTGGAAGTGCAAATTCTAAAATGTTCCAAAATGTTAGAGAAAAAGCTAGTTTAGCATACACAGCAGGTTCTATATATTTAAGAATTAAGGATAATATATTTATAAAATGTGGAATAGATATACCAAATTATGAAAAAGCGTTAAAATTAATAAAAGAACAATTAGAGCAAATGAAACAAGGGGACTTTAATGAAGATGACATTAAAAATGCTAAGTTATTAATTTCATCAACAGTAGGAAGTATTCCAGAAACACAAGATTCAGAATTAACATATTATTTCTCACAAGAATTATCTGATGAGTTTGTTTCTATAGAAGATTATATTGCAAAAATAAATAGTGTTACAAAAGAGCAAATTTTAAATATTGCTAATAATGTCCAAATTAATACTATTTATTTTCTAAGAGACTAAAGTAAGTATTAAAAAATTTGTTAATACAAGATAGAGTGAATAATAAGACTTTAAAAATTATTTAAAGTTTAATGGAGGTTTAAATAAAATGAAAATTGTAGAAAGTACAAAAATAAAAGAAAAAGCATATTTTGACAAATTTGAAAATGGATTAAATGTTATTATAATTCCAAAGGCAAATACAACAAAAAAATATGTTATATGGGGAACTAATTTTGGTTCTATAGATAATAGATTTATAATGCCAGGTTCTAATGAAGAAGTATTTATTCCAGACGGTGTTGCACATTTTTTGGAACATAAAATGTTTGAACAACCAAATGGAACAAATAGTTTAGATACACTTATGGCATTAGGGTTAGAAGCAAATGCATATACAACAAATGATCATACTGCTTATTTATTTGAATGTTCTTCAGATAAATTTTATGAAGGACTAGATGAATTAATGGATTATGTACAAAATCCATATTTTACAAATGAAAATGTAGAAAAAGAAAAAGGAATTATAGGCCAAGAAATAATGATGTATGATGATGATCCAGGATTTCAACTTTATATAAATACAATGGATTGTTTATACCACAAAAATGCAGTAAAACTTGATATAGCAGGAACTATAGAGTCTATAAGTAAAATTGATCCTGATGTATTATATAAATGTTACAATACATTTTATCATCCAAGTAATATGACTTTAGTAATTTGTGGAGATTTTGAACCAGAAAAATTAATAGAGGAAATAAAAAAACGTTTAAAACACAAAGAAAATCAAGGTGAAATAAAAAGAATATATGAAACAGAGGAAAAATCTATTAACATGAAAACTAAAGAAGTAAATATGGAAGTTAGTACACCAATATTTATGATAGGATATAAAGATGTTTTACCTAACACAGAAGATATTGTAAAAAAACATATTTCAATAGAAATAATTTTAAATATGATTCTTGGAAAAAGTTCTGATTTATATAAAGATTTATATAATAGTGGAAGTTTATTATCTGAACCAGATTTTGATTATGAGTTTTCAAAACAATATGCACATGTTTTAATTTCTGGCCAATCTAAAAATCCAGAAATAGTATATGATAAATTTAAAAGTGAAGTTCAGAAATTTAAGGAAAATGGATTAAATGAAGAACATTTTGAAAGAATTAAAAGAAAAATTTATGGTGATTATGTTACTGAATATAATAGTGTTGGAGATATAGCTAGAATGTTTTTATCAGATTCATTTAAAGGAATAAATGCGTTTGATTATATTGAAAAATATAATACTGTTACTAAAGAATATGCAGAACAAATATTAAGTACAGTTTTTGATGAGAATAATATGGTACTTAGTGTAGTTAAATCAAAATAATTTGCATAATGCATAAATAAAAAGCAAAATATGAAAGTTATATTTATGTTTATGTATATGATTTTTAAGTAAAACAAGAAAGGAATGAAACTAAATTTATGATAATAAAAACAGGGTTAATTCCTAATGTTGCATTTGAAATATTTGGTATATCTATATATTGGTATGCAATTTTGATTGTATTAGCAATTGTGCTAGCATTAATTTGGTGTAAACTTCATAATGGAAGATATGGTGTGAAATTTGATAATTTAATTGATTTAGCAATTTTTTTATTACCAATTTCAATTATAAGTGCTAGACTATATTATGTTTTATTTTCATTGGATTATTATATTAATAATCCAATGGAAATTTTAAAAATAAATAATGGTGGACTTGCTATATATGGCGGAATAATAGGCGGGGTAATTACAATTATAATATTCTGTAAAATAAAAAAAATGAAAATTTTAGACATTACTGATTATATAGCTCCTGTTCTTGCAATGGCACAGTCTATAGGAAGATGGGGAAATTATATAAATATAGAAGCATATGGTTATGAAACAAATTGGCCTGTAAAAATGGAAATTATAGAACATGGTGTTATAAAATATGTTCATCCAACATTTTTATATGAATCAATTTGCACTTTCATAATATTTATTATTTTGTCAATATTAAGCAGAAAAAGGAAGTTTTCTGGAGAAATAACATATATATACATAATTTGCTATTCTTTTATAAGATTTTTTATAGAAACATTACGAACAGATAGTTTAATGTTTTTAAATTGTAGAATTTCACAAATCTTGTCATTAGCACTTTTTATTACATTTGGTTGTATTTTGATATATAAGAAAAATAAACATAAACAGCCGTCGAAAAAAGTCGAAAAATGAAGATGAAAAGTTTGCACAAATCCCTATAAATAAGCTTTTTTTATTGACTATAAAGCTTTAAATATGCTATTCTATATTATAGTATAAGTGAGAAAAAAGCACATGTAAAAAAGGGGGAGGATTGTATGTTAGAAGATGAAATTTGCAATTTAAGAAAACAATTAGATGAAAGCGTTATAACTGGAAAAAACTATGAAGAAATATACAATTTAAGTATAAAATTAGATGTGCTAATTGCTAAATATTATATTAAAAGAGGAAAAAGTAAAAAATAATTAAAAAAAATTTGACTTTTTTGTAAAAAAGAGTTATTATAAAAATATAAGCATTTAATTATAAAAATAAAAGGAGGAATTAAAAATGTTAAAAAACAAGAAGATTGTGAAAATATTAAGTATAATTATGTTAGTAGTAATGATGTTGGTTAGTTTAAAAACTACAGTATTTGCAGATGGTATATCTAGTGGTTTTGACACAGATACATCAGCAATTGCTGGTTCAAATGCTAGTAATATTGCAAAAACTATTTTAGGAACATTAAAATGGTGTGGTGTTGGAATTTCTATAGGAATGCTAATATTTTTAGGTATTAAATATGTTACATCTGCACCAGAAGGAAAAGCTAATTTAAAAGGGCAATTAGGAGTTTATGTATTAGGTTTTGTATTTATAATAGCAGCAACATCAATAGTTGGAATATTAGAAAGTACAATGCAATTCTAAAATATATTTAATATAGTATTTTGAAAGGAATTAGTATGAAAAAAAATATATGTGCTAAAATAATATATATAATTTTTGTTATATGTATTGTATTCATAAATTGTAATAATATATTTGCTACAGATTATAGTTCGATTTACGGACCAATAACATCAGGTAGAGGTAATGTAGCTGTAAGTAATCCATTAAGCAAATCTGGAGGAATAATAATAGGAACTATAAAATGGATAGGAGTAGCAGTTTTAATAGGTGCGGTTATAGTAAAAGGAATAAAATATGTAACAATTTCCCCAGAAGGAAAAGCACAGATAAAACAGGAAATTATTATGTTATCGATTGGAGCACTAATTTTGTTTTCTTTTGGTACTTTAATTGATATAGTTTATGAAATGGTTGCTAATTCTGGTATGAATTCATAAGTTTTTATTAATAATATATAGAGAATAAAATCACCTTTATAGAATATAATTATAAAGGTGATTTTTATGTATAAAAAAATAATCTATTTATTAATAATAATTTCACTAATGATAACAAACACATACACAATTATAGCAGATGACGAAAACGAAGAAATAACACAAGAAGACTATGTTGAAGTAATAAATCAAACCAAAGATGAACCAATATTAAATTCAAGAATAGCAGTTGCATATGATAGAAAGTCTGGGGAAGTAATATGGGGAAAAGATGAAAATAAAAGAACAGCTATGGCATCTACAACAAAAATAATGACAGCAATAGTAACTTTGGAAAATTGTGATTTAAATCAAATTGTAACAATATCTAAAAAATCAGCAGGTACAGGTGGTTCAAGATTAGGACTAAAAACAGATGACAAAATAACAATGAATGATTTATTATATGGGTTAATGTTAAAATCAGGTAATGATGCTGCTGTTGCAATAGCAGAAACAGTTGGTGGAAGTGTAGAAGGTTTTGCAGAGTTAATGAATGCAAAAGCTAAAGAATTGAAATTAGAGAATACTCATTATGTTACACCTCATGGTTTAGATGACCCAGAACATTATACAACAGCTGTAGAACTTGCGAAACTTGCAGATTATGCTTTGCAAAATAAAATATTTGCTAAAATAGTAAATACTAAAAACTATACAGTAACAATAAATGGGTACCAAAAGGCAATTTCAAATACTAATGAGCTATTAGGATATTTAGAAGGGGTAAATGGAGTAAAAACAGGATTTACAAATAATGCAGGAAGATGTTTAGTTACGTCAATAAACAGAAATGGATTTGAAATTATAACAGTTATACTTCAAGCTGATACTAAAAAATTTAGAACATCAGATAGTATAAAATTAATAGAATACATATATAAAAATTATGAACCTGTGAATATAAAAGAAATTGTTAATGAGCAATTTAAAAAATGGTGTTCAATCAATACTAGTAGAATACAAATAAATAAATGCAAAAGCAATAATTTAGAATTATATATAGATAATTTGGATAATGATATAATTCCAATCAAGAAGACAGACAAGGATAAAATACAAATAGAAGTAAACAATTTATTTTATTTTGAAGCACCATTACAACAAAATACAATTATAGGAACTATGAAAGTAAATTTAGATGGAAAAACATTAGATGTGATAGAAATAAAAAATAAAAATACTATCCCTAAAAAAGACATATGGGATTATTTTAATATATTTGCCCAATGTTTAAGTTAATAGTTAATAATATTTTTTATTCTAAATAAGTGGTATTTTTCCTTGTCCTGTGCTATACTATAAATATGGTAAAAATTAGAAAAATTAATTTTCCAAATCTATACAATTAAGGAGAACACACATGCAAAACTTAATACAAGATTTAAACAATAAACAACAAGAAGCTGTACTTCAAACAGAAGGTCCATGCCTAATAATAGCAGGGGCTGGCAGTGGAAAAACAAAAGTATTAACACATAAAATAGCCTATCTAATGGCAGAAAAATACATAAAACCATGGAATATATTAGCAATAACTTTCACAAACAAAGCAGCTAATGAAATGAAACAAAGAATAGAATCTTTAGTTGGAGATGCTGTAAATGACATGTGGATTGGAACATTCCACTCTATATGTGTTAGAATACTAAGAAAATATATAGACAGAATAGGTTTCGATAATTCTTTTATAATCTTTGATACCTCAGATCAAAAAACTTTAATAAAAGAATGTCTAAAGCAATTAAAAATAGATGACAAATTATTCACAGATAGAGCAGTTTTATCTGAAATAAGTAATGGAAAAAATGAAATGTTAGAACCAAAAGCATATAGTACAAAATACGAAGGTGATTATAGAAAAGAAATAATAGCACAAATATATGAACTATATCAAAGACGTTTAAAAGAAAACAATGCAGTAGATTTTGATGATATAATAAATTATACTATAAAAATATTAACAGAAAATCCAGATGTATTAGAATATTATACAGATAAATTCCAATATGTATTAGTAGACGAGTATCAAGATACAAACAAAGCACAATTTATGCTTATATCAATTTTAGCTTCAAGACATGGAAATATTACTGTTGTAGGTGATAATGACCAAGGAATATATTCATTTAGAGGAGCAGATATATCAAATATATTGAATTTTGAAAAAGATTTTCCAGGTACGAAAATAATCAAACTAGAACAAAATTATAGATGTACAGGAAATATCTTAAAAGCAGCAAATGCTGTTATAAAAAATAATCAAGTAAAATATGACAAAAAATTATGGACACAAAATGATGAAGGTAATCTTCCATCAATTTATCTTGGTGATGATGAATATAATGAAAGCAATTATATAGTTAGCAAAATTAATGAATTAAGAAGAGAACAATATTATAAATACTCAGATTTTGCCATTTTATATAGAATGAATTCTCAATCAAGAGCAATAGAAGATATTTTAAGAAGAGAAAAAATTCCATATAAAATTATAGGTGGTCAAAAATTCTATGAAAGAAAAGAAATAAAAGATGTTATTTCATATTTAAGGTTAATATATAATACATCAGATAATTTAGCTTTAAAAAGAATTATTAATGAACCAAAACGTGGAATAGGTAAAACAAGTTTAGATTCTATTCAAGAAATTTCTGAAAAAACAGGAACTTCTATGTATGAAATAATTAAGCATGCTGAGCAATTTGGATTAAATAGAGTGTATATAAATTCAAGAGAATTTATTGAAACAATTGAAGATTTACGTGCTAGACAAGATAAAATGTTAATTTCAGAATTAGTAAAAGAAACTTTAAGTAAAACTGGTTATACTAAGGCTTTGAAAGATGAAAATACCATAGAAGCAGAAAGTAGAATCCAGAACTTGGACGAGTTTTTAACGGTTGCAATAGAGTTTGAGGAAGAATCAGCTGATAATACTTTAGCTGAATTCTTGGAGAATATGACATTAACAGCAGACATAGATAATATGCAAGATGAGGAAGACTGCGTATTATTAATGACTTTACATAGTGCAAAAGGTTTAGAATTTGAAACTGTATTTTTAGTTGGAATGGAAGAAGGAATATTCCCAGGCTATAAATCAATAGGTGAACAACAAGAATTGGAAGAAGAAAGACGTTTATTTTATGTTGGAATAACAAGAGCTAAAAGGTTCTTATATTTAACATGTGCTAAAAAAAGAACAATCTTTGGTTCAACAAGTTATAATCCAATTTCAAGATTTGTTAAAGAAATTCCTTCAAATTTATTAGAGGGAGTTGAAGAAGCAGTTTCATCTAAAAAACAAGAATTTAAAGACAGTGGATATAAATGGGAGTATGGTTTTGGAAGAACACAACCACAACCAGTTAAAACATATAATACAAATTCATATAAAATACCAGTTGGTGTTGGAGCACAATCTGTTAATCAAACTGAGAATAAATCATTTGGATTTAGAACAGCAGAAAGTTTTTTAAATACACTTAATAGCAAAAAAAGTAATACAGATATTAGTAAATATAAACCAGGTCAAAGGGTATATCATAAAAAATTTGGGGAAGGAACCATTAATAAAATTGAACCAGAAGGTGATGATTTTAAAGTTGATATTAGTTTTGATAAATCTGGAAATAAAAGACTAATGGCTAAGTATGCTGGACTGGAAATAATGTGAGGAAAAAGAAGAGGAACGGAGCAACCAAAAGGGGGGGTTTCCGGTTCTCTTCTTTTTCTTTTTTTTATTATTTTCTTATGTATAAAAAATATGAATTAGTGCATAATTAATATATAATAAAAATGAAAGGAATGATTATGATGGCTAATTTATCACAAGTAGAACTTCAGAATTTAAGACATTTAATAGGAGCACATGAAACATCTTATCAAAAATTAAACACATATGCATCACAAGCAGTTGACCCACAAATAAAACAAATATTTACAAAATCAGCACAAGATGCATTAAATACAAAACAAAAATTAATGTCTTTTTTAAATAATTAGTAAAGTTATTAAAAAATTCTAGGAGGTATTATTATGGATGAAAAAACAATGGTAAATGATATTTTAAATGGTGTAAAGGCGGAATTAACAACATATCAAGGTGTTATATCTGAAGCAGAAAATATGCAATTAAGACAAACAGTTCAACAAATAAGAAATAATGATGAAAGTTTTCAATATGAATTGTTTAAAATTGCTCAAACTAAAGGATACTATAAACCTGCTCAGCCTGCTACAATTACTGAAATTCAAACTGTAAAAAATGAATTACAGTAAAAATATTTTAAATAAAAAAGTAGAATTTAATTTAGAACTAATTTGTTTTTAAATTAGATTCTATTTTTATTTTTACAAAATTAAACTACAATTATAATACTAATTTTTTAAAAATAACTATTGATTTAATGAAAAAAAAGGAGTAAAATAGGTTAAAATAAAAAATAAGTTATATAAAAAAGGATTGTTAGTAAAAAACTTTGAAAGGAGAGTGTTTTTTATTAGTACGGTAAAAAAAGGAATTATACATTTTCGCTATTGGCTAAAAATTATAATATTAATGAGTATTGCATTATTCATAATTGCAAGTGTAATTTTAATGTTTTATAAGCCTACATATGCGGTTAATTATAATGGAGAGTTTTTAGGGTATATTAATGATAAAGGACAATTACAATCAAAAATAAATGAATATATAACAACTGGAAGTGGCGAAAATAATGTTGCATTTGTTCAAATAGAAAGTATGCCTAAATATAATTTATGTTTATTAAAAAAAGATGTACAAATAAATGATAATGAAATATATAGCAAAATAGTTGATACAGGTGTATCTTATTATAAATATTATACAATCAAACTAGATAATGTAGAAAAGTATTATTTAGCAACTTATGAAGAAGCAGAAAGTGTAATTAATCAATTAAAAGAAAAAGATAGTAATAATATAGATAAAATTAGTATTTCAGAAAAGTATAATACTAATTTAGTAGAGTTTTCTAATGTAGATACATGTGTGTCTGAATTATATGAAAAAAAGGTTGTTGTTGTTCCTAAAAAAGTTACATATTCTAGGGGAAATGGTACAATTGGTTCGTCAAGAAATGTAAATAATTCATCACAAAAGGTTGATTTAGGTATATCGTTAATTAGACCAGTTAATGGAACAATATCATGCAGATTTGGAAATAGAGGTTCATATTATCATACAGGATTAGATATTGCAACATCATATGGAACCCCTATAAAGGCAGCAGCTTCTGGAACAGTTACATATGCAGGGTATCATTATAGTTATGGAAATTTGCTAATTGTTACTCATGCAAATGGTGTACAAACATATTATGCACACTGTAGTAAGTTATATGCTTCAGTTGGGCAAACAGTTTCACAAGGTCAAACAATTGCAGCAGTTGGAAGTACTGGAAATTCTACAGGAAATCATTTACATTTAGAAGTAAGAGTTAATGGAAGGGCACAAAACCCACAAAATTATTTATATTAATTAAAAATCGAGTAGGAATTAGGTGAATTTCCTACTCGATTAATTTTTAATATTGCATTTATTTTTGTATATAATATTTTAATTAAAATATTTTGCACAAGTTTTTATTGCATTGTTTTTAATTATAATTTTTCCACATTCTGCAAGTTTTCTACCAAAAACTTCAGAGTTGTCAACATATGTACCAAATTCGGTAATTAGTGTATATAATTGCTTTATGTTTTGATGTTCAATATTTATGTTTGATATACATAAATAATATGTATTTTTATAAAAATATAATACCATATTTTTTGCAATATTAGTAAATTTGTTTGATTTAGAAATAAAATTAGAAAAATTGCAAAAATCATCAAATGAATTAAAATGATAAATTAATTGTTTTGATGTCATATCTAAATTTTTTCTTTTTATTTTCACTTTTCGCATTTTGGATGATTTAGAATCATTATCTATATTTTTTCCGAATCTAGTAATAGTTAAAATGAAATTGCCGTCTGACATTGCTAAAGCTTCTATACGTATTTTATAGTCTTTAGTAATAAAACCAACTTTTTTTTCAGCTTCATCTAACATATCTAGAAACAAATTTTGTGATTCTTGTGAATTGGACATGAAAGAGTGGAAATCTATATGTTTTTCAGCTAAATCTTGATTATTTAAAGTTATTCTAATTTTATTTTCATTAAGTTTTTCAAATTTCATTATAACACCCCTAATCTAAAGTTATACTAATATTATTATACATTAAATTATATAATAAATAAATATATAATTTATGGTAAATATGGTAAATAATTATATATTTGTATATTATATTAATTTTTTTGGAAAATGTACTTGGAAGTATAGCATAAATATTGGAAAATGTAAATATGATAAAAAGTGTTTAAGTAAATTAAAGAGTTCAAAAGTATTAATAAAATTATAAAAGTGTGCAAATATTGACAATTCAATGTTTACACACTTTTTTTGGAGGCGACACCCGGATTTGAACCGGGGATCAGAGTTTTGCAGACTCGTGCCTTACCACTTGGCTATGTCGCCATAAGTTATATAGTAAATTATATGATAAAATATAAAATTTAGTACCAAAATTTGTATTTTATAAAATTTTGGAGCGGGAAACGGGGCTCAAACCCGCGACCTCTGCCTTGGCAAGGCAGCGCTCTATCAACTGAGCTATTCCCGCATGAGTAGTAAATATGGTACAGTTGTTATAATAGCAAAAAAGAAATAAAAAGTCAATACATATATTAAAAAAATTTTTGAAAGGTTGAAAAGAGTAGATTGTAAAAGTAAAATAAACTTAAATATATAAATAATATATTTAAGTTTTACACTACCATAAATGTAAGACT
>CAKPDY010000020.1 GCA_934149165.1 uncultured Clostridia bacterium
CTTACATTTATGGTAGTGTAAAACTTAAATATATTATTTATATATTTAAGTTTATTTTACTTTTACAATCTACTTTTTTTGAGTTATATTGTTTTTTTGTCTAAAAATTTGACTTTAATCCATAAATATGTTATACTTATTATGTAACATAGCTTTTAGCTATTATATATAGAGTTAAGTTCTTACGGGCCGTATTGGCAAAATATCAATTAAGGAGGAATCAATTATGAGTAAGAAATTTAACAATGGTATTTGGCGGAAGATTAAATGCGGGGTGAGTCTTGGCGTTGCTACACTTATGGGAGTTGCTTTTACCACTATTATTGTGTTGCCAATCGTAGCAATAATAATAGGAGCAATAGGAGCAATTATCAGTGTGTGCTGGAATGTAGCTATTCCCACAATGTTTGGAGTTCAGAGAATGACTGTGATTGAGGCAATGGTGGTTGTTTGTACAATTAGTTGTCTTGGACTCGGTTATACTAGTAATGCAAAATCCAAATATGCTGAACTTAAAGAAGAAATCTTTAATAAAAGCAAAATGGAAAAAATGGCAAAGACTGTATCTGTAATTCTTATCGTTGTGTATGAGATTGTATTAATTCTCATTACTGTTTTGGGTATGATGTACTCTTGGAATACTATTTTACCTAAATTGTTAAATGTTGATTTAGTATCAATCAATTTCGCACAGGCTTTTGGGTTTATTTTCCTGTTTCATCTTCTTTCTGAAATTTCAGGATTTGATTATAAGGAATCAAAAGAAATGAAAACAAAAAAAATTCCGAATAAGAACCTGTTGAGTATCCGCTAACCAGTATGATGTGAGTTTATATTAAGACTCACATCATTTTTTTTTGGCTTATGAAAACCCCGTGTTTTACGCGGGGTTCTAAAAGCTTCTAGCTATGGGTAGAAAAAATCCTTCTTTTTGATATAATAGATGTGGTCGCCAACCGCAAATAAAATCAAAAAGGAGGATTTTGTCATGAAAGACAATAATAGTTTAGCACACAGCACATGAAATTGCAAATATCATTTGGTATTGGCAGAAATTTTCCCTTATTGAAAAAGCAAGTTAAATAAAGTAAGTAAACATAAGAAAAAACGGAATTTTTGAAAAGTTATCAAAATTCCGTTTTTTTCTTTAATAATTACCTTTTTTAATATATAATATATTTGACAAAATTTATACGAAAGAAGGTGATTATCAAAAGAACAAAAGATATAAAAACTTTTAATTCTTTAAATAAAATATATCATATAACAGCACAATTAGATAATATAAATCGCAAAAAAAATAAAAAAATTAGAATTAAAGGTTCAACGGTTGCAAAAACGTTGTTTACAGGGATGTTTTTTAGAGAAAAAAGTATAAATCAAATAATGGAAAAAACACATAAAAGAAAATTGTATCAAAAATTATTTAGAAATGAAGCAATTCCAAAAATGCATGGATTTGTGGATGGTATAAAAGATTTAAATGTTAATGATATTGAGAAAATAAACATTAATACCATAAAAAAACAAAAGAAAATAAAATGTATAGGAAAGGTACAATTGATGGACTGTTAGTTGTTGGATTAGATGGAACAGAGACTTTTGGTAGCTATAAGAAAAAATGGAATAATTGTTATAATAAAAAAATAAAAAATAAGAAAATAATTAATGGAGAAGAACAAATTATTGAAGAAGAGTATCACGAGCAAGTAAGTGTATTTGCGAGAATAGTTGGTAAAAGACCAGGTATTTTATTAGGCTATGAAAAAGTAACGAGTAAAGGAAATAAAGGAAAACAAGAGTATGAACCAAATGTAGGAATTAATTTAATAAAAAAATAAAGAAAGCATATGGAATAGGAATAGACGTTATAGTTGGTGATGCAATTTATCTAGGGACAAAATTTGCAAAAGAAGTAAAAGAAGAAGGATACCATGGGGTATTTCGACTAAAAGGTAATAATAAAAATTTAATTGAAGATGCAGAAGGAATATTCAAAAAGCAAAAGGCTAAACAATATAATTATAAGAAAAAAACAATAAAATATTGGTCAGACATATTTGAATATTATGATACCGAGGTAAAAGTTGTAAAGTATAGTGAAATAGATGACAAAGGAAGAAAACAAGAAATATATGTAGTAAGTACAGATGTAAATATGAATGAAAAAACAATAAATAAAATAATACATGCAAGATGGGATATTGAAAATAATGGATTTCATGAGCTTAAACATCAATGGAATATGAAGCATTGTTATATAGCAGAAGAAAATGCAATAGATGTGATAATGCAAATGATAATGTTAAGTTATAATTTATGGGAGTTGTATATATATGGTCACTTGCACAATTTTGAGAACATGGGAATAACTAAAATAGGATATATAGAAGAAATTATGATGATATTTATTGTAAACAAAGGAAAGGCTTGGTATTGCTCAAGTGCATGAGTTATTGCAATTGAATATTCAAAAAAATGGGTTACTGACCCTTGGGTAGTTTTGTGCTCTTTTTGAAGAAAACATAGGTAAAACTGAAAAAAAGGCAAGAAGAACAAGCACAATTATAGCAATGCCAAGGAATATTAAGGATTAGGGAAAATTTCTGTGTTTTCTATATTTTACTTGATAAAAAACTATTAATATGATAAAATGTAGAATAAATAAAGATAAAGGAGTTAATTATATGGAACTAAAACCAATAAAAGAAAAGAACGAAGCATTATATCCAACTATAAAAGAAGTGCCAAAGTCTAATTTTATGAAAGAAATGTTATTGGCTACAGCTATTACGCCAGGTCAAATATGCCCTGTGGCTGTAATAGGTTATGTTGCAGACCCAGCAAATGTGTTTCCAATAAAAATTTGCAAATTAATAAGAACTATTTCTATTTTTATAATGATACTTTCATCAATATTATTGTTTGTAAATAAAAAGAAAATTAATAAATGTATAAGTGAGAATGAAGTTGCTGAGAAATTAAAAAAATTAAATAAACATAGAAAAATAAAATGGTGGATTTTCGGTATAAGTATAGCTATTATAGTTATTAGTTCTCTCGCTATAGTTTACCTAGAAAATTATATATATATAATGTAAGGTGGAAAATGGAGTATATTTTTTATTTAACAAATTCATGTAACTTAAAATGTAAATATTGCTATGAAAAGAATAAAATTAACAAAGTAATTGATTTTAATGTCATAGAAAAATTGTTAAAAGAACGAGTAAATTCAAAGGGAAAAAATACAACAATATCTTTTTTTGGTGGAGAACCATTATTAGAAAAACAACTTATTTATGATACAGTAACCTTAGGGAATAATTTAACAAAAAAATCAAAGCATCAATTTATATATTCATTAACTACTAATGGTACATTAATAGATGATGAATTTATAAAATTTTGTAAAAAGAATAATATAGCAGTAGGTATAAGTATAGATGGAAATGCAGATGTTCATAACATTAATAGAATAAATAATGCTAATAAAGAGAGTTTCGATGAGGTTTTAAAAAACTCTAAAAAATGCTTAGAGGCTAATTTGAATTGTATGGCTTTACCAGTAATATGTACTAATAATGTTAAACATTTAGCTGATAGTATTAAATTTCTAATAAATTTAGGCTTTAAAAGTATTACTTGTAACTTTAATTATTCTGATGATTGGAATGATAATTCATTAGAAATATTAAGGCAAGAGTATAAAAAAATTTCTGATATATATTATAATGAATTTAAAAAGAAAAATTATATAAGAATATATCCTTTAGATACTAAAATGTATCTACATATTCATAAAAAAAGATGTTCTGATAGCTGTAGTGGAAATCGTATAGCAGTAAATACTGATGGAAAATTTTATCCTTGTATTCAATTTGTAGGGGATTCTCGTTTTGAAATAGGAGATTATAAAAATGGGATTGATACCGAAAGAAGAAAAGATATTTTATTAAGAAGACTTACAAGTAAAGTTGTTTGTGATGAATGTTCTCTAAAAGATAGATGTATATACAAATGTGGTTGTGCAAGAATAATGACTACTAATGATATTGTGGAAGTTTCTCCTATTGTATGCGAAACAGAGCGTATATATATTGAAATAGCAGATAATCTTGCTAATAAATTATATAGAGATTTTAAAGATGAATTTATTTTATTAAATTATAGGAAATAAATACCGTGATTATTAAGTCACGGTATTTATTATCTTTCCAAATCCCATTTTTTTTCCATTTCTTCGTGTTTAATTTGTTTTTCTGGATCAATGAAAGTATTAGTTTCTCTTTGAAAATCTCTAATTAAATTATCTTCTTCAGCAATATCAAATTTAACACAAATCCAATGTATGAATTTATCAATAGTTTCGTAGAATTTATCAATTATTTTGTGTAATTTGCTATTTTCTTTTTCTAATTTACGAACTTTATATTTGTATTCATACTCTAAATTATAAGATTTTTCTTGATATTCTTTTTCATGTTTTTAATATATCAAAAACAAACATAGGCAAAACTGAAAAAAGGCAAGAAGAACAAGCACAATTATAACAATGCCAAGGGATATTAAGGATTAGGGGAAATTTCTGAAATATTGGTATTTTTATTGTAAAAATATATTAAAAGTGATATGATATTTTGCAATTAGAATATCAATTTATGGAGAAGATTAAATGAAGGAAGTATTAAAGTATGGAATAATAGTTATTGCTATAATAGTAATAATTGTTTTAGTAATAAATTTATATGTAAGAATATCTACAAATAAACAAATTATTAAAGAAAATGAATATACAGAATTATCAGATGTAGACTGTATAATCATTCTAGGAGCAGGAATATGGGGGGATAAACCTAGTCCAATGTTAGAAGATAGATTGTTAGAAGGTATCAAATTATATAAAAATAATGTATCGGCTAAAATAATAATGAGTGGAGATCATAGTAAAGAAGAATATGATGAAGTAAATATAATGAAAAAATATGCAATTGAAAAAGGCGTACCATCAGAGAATATTTTTATGGACCATGCAGGTTTTTCTACTTATGAAAGTATATACAGAGCTAGAGATATTTTCAAGGCAAACAAAGTAGTAATAGTTACTCAAAAATATCATTTGTATAGAGCATTATATATTGCAAATAAACTAGGAATGGAAGCTTATGGAGTAGGAGCAGATCCAAGACAGTATGTAGGTGCAACTTATAGAGAATTAAGAGAAATATTAGCAAGAGATAAAGATTTTATAAAATGTATATTAAAACCAGAGCCTACTTATTTAGGAGATACAATTCCTGTAAGTGGAAATGGAGATATTACAAATGATAATAGGTGATAAGAAAGACATTTAAGAAGTATTGAAATTTGTACTGATAAGGAATTTGATAATTAATCTATAAGAAGAAAAATAAAGTGAAACTCCGCCCATTTCTAGAAATTGGGGTTCATATATCTTTTTTTATTATCTACCTGTCGAATGATGTCGATATTTACCGATGAAAAAACATTGACTAATAAGTAAAATGCATATATAATTAAAACATAAAAATTCAAATATTTGAGTTGTATTCTAAATGGAGGTGATATTATGAAAAAATTACTAAAAAAATTTGAACGTAAATTAGATATGCTTTGTACTGCATAAATAATTACATAATAACAGAGTAAGACAAAGCAAGTAAATTCGCTTTGTCTTTTACTCTGCATAAAAGAGAAATACTTAGTTTAAAGGAAAGATATAATTTTCTTATAACTGTGTGCATATTTCGAGAAAATTTGGAAAGGAATGAAATAGTGTATGACTAAAAGCGAAATGATACCAGAAGAGTGGAAAGAAAATATTGATGAAATACTAGAAGAACAATTATTTAATGCTAATAGATATTATGCAGAAAATAATCCACAATTAGTTCAATTAATAAATGATACATCAAAAATGAATCCAACAGAATTTTATGATGAACTAAAAAAAAGATGGAATTGGCACAATGATTTTTATGAAAATATATTAGAGCCTAATATGGATAAATTGTTAAAAAAGAAAAGTACAGAATTATCTCCTAATGATGTACAGAATTTAATAAAAATTTATAAAACAATTTGTAAAATAGACCAAGCAACTCTTGTAATGAGCGGAGGTATAAAAAAACATTTAGAATACAATTTAAAAAAAGTTGCAACACATAAACCTTATGGTGAAATAGATAAAGATGAAACTTTTATGTTATTAACACCACCAAAAGAAACATTTTTTATAAAATATCATATTGACCATATAATGTATATAATAGCTCAAAAGATGTATGGGTCTGATAAAATTAATGAAGATAAAATAAAAAAAATAGAAAAATATTTGTTGGAAGAATATCATGCAAATGATGAGAAAATTTTTAAAAGCAGATTAAAACAGTTTGAGCAATATAATAATTTATCTATTAAAGATTTATATAATAATATAAAAGAATGTGAAATTGATAAAAATTATAAAACAAAGCATTTTTATTTTACAATGGAAAATAGTGAAAGAAAGGCTTTTAGAGATATATTATTATATGATAACTTAGAGGAAAAACATATATCAAAATCTTTTATTGGTATATCTGGGTTTATGTTTAGAAAAAAAATCTTAGAATATTTAGATAATGAACATTTATTAAAAAATAATGGATATATATATGAATTTCCAGATTCAGTAATAGAAGAAAAGTTAAATGAATTATTAGAAAAAAGGAAAAATTACATGGATAAAGATGTTACTCCATATAAGCAAAGAGGTCCAACATGTGCAATTTCATGTATGTTAATGGCTTTAGATTATTATGATAAAATAGAAAAACCTAATAATTTAATGGAAAGAGAATATTATAAAAAATATAGTTCTTCACATATGGATGGAACTCCATTTTCAGCAGTTGCATATCATTTGGCTAAAAATGGTTTAGAAACAACATTGGTACATTCTGAAGAAAATTTATTTAAAAATGAAAATGATTATTTACCACAAAATTTATTTGAGGATTTAATGGATGAATATAATAATTATGTAAATGCTGCAATGTATAAAAATGTAAAATTAGAAAAAGGTGCAGAAATTACAACAAAACACATTAAAGAGAATATACAAAATGGTAATCTTGTAATTTTGGCTGGACAATCAGGTCAGTTTTTACATGCTATACTTGTAACAGGATATAATGATGATAATTTTATTGTATGTGATCCTCAAAGTAAAAATAAAAAAACATTAAGTGGTGAAAAAATTAATAAATTTATAAATACACCTATAGGTAAGTGGTGTATAAATGTTAATGAATCAGAAGATGATAAAATTGAATTATTAAAATCATGTGATAAATATTATAATACAGCAGAGGAGTTTATGCACGAAAAAGCGGAATTGTTACCAAATGAGCAATCAAAAACTGTAGTAAAAGAAGGAGATTGTAATGAACGATAATATTATTTTTATAAAAGATTTTTTAGAAAATATAGTTAAAATAAATGATGCAGTTTTTGCTGGTAAAACTAATAAATCAATACTTATAGGCCCATATACTGCAAATAATTTCCAATTTAATAATTTTCATAAACGAATAACTTCTAGTTGTTTGTATAATAAAAAAATGTATAAGAAAATATCTAAAAAAATGGCTTTAAAATTTATTCAGAAGAATAATATAGATTACAAATTATTAAATAATAAAATGATAGAATATTATAAAAATGGAAATATAGTAGTCCATGAATTTATAGATATACCACATGATGATTATTATGAAAAAAGTTCTTTTTAGAATTTTAAACTAAATAATCTATTACATGATAAAGTTATAAAGTGTATAATAACAGAAAATGGAGGAATGAATGAAAAATAAGTTGATTTTTGACCCTAAAGAGATTGAGTCAATTCTTGGAAAAGAATATAAAGGCTTATCTACAATTTTTAGTGATAAAATTGGTATTATAAATGTTATATTAAGAAGATTTGAATTGGAAGAATATAATTTAAAAATGTATCAATGCCTTAGTGCTGATACAAAGAAAATATTTGATTTAAGTAGAGATGTAAGTAGTGGAGGTTTAGGTATATCAGATACTGATAAAGGTGCAATAATAAGCTGTATTGCTGAGGCAGTAGAAAGATATTGTATGTCTTATATTCCTAAAAATGAATTAATAAAGTCATATTGGAATGATATAGATGATAAATATAAAATTCAAGATTATCAGTTATATACTGATGAACAATATGATAATAATAATAATTTTTTTAATCCTAAAAAAGATAAGATATATTGGACAAAAATATCAAGTGTAGATGAAGATAAACAATTGTATTGGCCAGCAGGTCTAATTTACTTACCATTTGAATTATCAAAAAATGTTGCAGAAACTAGTTCAACAGGTATGGCTGCTGGATATACTATACAAGATTGCATATTAAGTGGACTTTTGGAATTAATAGAAAGGGATTCCTTGATGATTAATTTTTCAAAAAGATTAAATCCTCCAGAAATTGATATTGATACAATAGAAGGAGCTAATAAGGAATTTATAAACAAAATAAAGGAAAAATATAAAATTAAAATATATAAGTTGTATAGTGATATAGAAATACCAACTTATTTATGTTTTATATGGAATGAAAAAAAAGGAAAACCACATTATGGAATAGGTGCATCTGCAAATTTAGATTCTGACTTGGCAATAAATAAAGCTTTAAGGGAGTGCTTGTTTACACATTACTATTCTCTAAATATAATGGATTTAAGAAAAGATAAACCAGAAGATATAACAACATTATATGAACATTTTCTGTATTATCAAGGTGATTTTTTTGAAAAATTGTTATTTAAAGGTGAAAAAATAAATTATAAAAAAGAAGTGTATTCATATGATGATTTAAAAAATAGTCTAGCAAAAGAAGGATTGCAAGTGTTTTATAAAGAATTAACAACAACAGATGTGCAAAGTACAGGTTTAAAAGTTGTTAAAGTTATTGTTCCAGGTTTAATAGATTTGAACAAAACACATATAATGCAAAGGTTGGCAGCAAAAAGGTTTGATGAGGTACCTAAAAAATTGAAAATAAAAATAAATGAAGGTCTTTCAGAATTACCACATCCTTTTCCATAGAATATAAGATTACATAAATATAAAATAGTTAATAAACAATATTACATACAAGTAAAAATGAATAATCAAATTAATTTTTGCATAAAATATTAAATATATTAAAATATAAAAATACTGGAGGTATAAATGCAAAATATAATAATTGAAATAATGAATAAATTTGGTTATTTTGGAATAGCATTTTTAATAGCAATAGAAAATATTTTTCCACCAATACCGTCAGAAGTTATTTTAACATTTGGCGGTTTTATGACTTTAACAACTAAAATGAGTATTGTAGGTGTGGCAGTTTCATCAACAATAGGTTCTGTTATTGGTGCAATAGTATTATATTTAATTGGAAGATTGCTTACAAAAGAGCGTTTATATAAAATAGTAAATGGAAAAATAGGGAAGGTTTTAAGATTAAAAAAGCAAGATATAGATAAATCTGAAGAGTGGTTTTTAAAAAAAGGAAAATTAAGTGTTTTATTTTGTAGATTTATACCTATAGTAAGAAGTTTAATTTCTATACCAGCAGGTATGACTAAGATGGAGTTTCCATTATTTTTGTTATATACTATTATTGGCTCTGCAATTTGGAATATAATTTTGGCATATTTGGGTTCAATAGCAGGTAATGCATGGGAAAATATAGTTGTGTTTATGGATGTTTTTTCTAAAATTGTTCTTATAACATTGATTATAATAGTTGCAGTAATTGTTGTATTTTTTTATAAAAAGAGAAGTTATAAATCACAATCTAATATTTAGTTGGATTATGTAATACTCTATTTTAGCTGATTCAGTCGAATAAATGCACAAGTATTAAACAACAAATATAAAATTATATATTAAAATTATTTAATAAAAATATAAAAAGTGTTATAATATATAAGCACACAAAAATGCTACAAAAAATGGAGGAAGTAAAAAATGTACAATAATTGGGAGGAATTAGAAAAATCAATATTAAATTGTCAAAAGTGTAAATTGTGTACTAATAGAAAAAATATTGTTTTTGGTGAAGGAAATAAAAATGCAAATGTAATGTTTATAGGTGAAGGACCAGGAGCAGATGAAGATTTGCAAGGACTTCCTTTTGTGGGAAGGGCACGGACAACTTATGAATAAAGCATTTGAAGGCATAGGAATAAATAGAAAAGATGTATATATTGCAAATATTGTAAAATGTAGACCACCTGCCAATAGAGTTCCACAAGAAGATGAGGCAAAGGCTTGTTTAGATTACTTACGTAATCAAGTTATATTAATAAAACCAAAAGTAATAGTATTGCTTGGAAGTACTGCACTAAAAAATATATTAGGAAAAGATTTGGGAATAACATCATCAAGAGGAAAATGGGTAGAAAGAAAAAATATATTATATATGCCAACATGGCATCCAGCAGCACTTTTAAGAGATGAAGCCAAAAAAGTGGAATTTTGGAAAGATTTAAAATTAGTTAAACAGGTAGTTGATTCTAAATTTGCTACAAATTAATAATACATATTATTAATTGTCTGAAAAGTATTTATAACTTTTCAGACAATACAAAAATTAAATAAAATTAAAAAAATAGGGTATTACTTTATTTGTTTAAAAAATCCTTCTGTGGATTTACCGACCAGCTCTATTGAATCTTTTTAATAAAAATAAACATTCAGGGTCTTTTGTAATGTAATTTATACCAGAAGTACATGATAAACTGGCTTTAAATCCCATGTTCTTTATAATTTGAGTAGAATCTGCGCTAATAGCACCAAATGGATATGTAAAAGTATTTGGTGTATAATTAGTATGTAATTGAAATTCTTCTTGCAATTTAGTTAAATCAGAAGTTAGCATTTTTTCATAATCTGCTTTAGATTCATATCTTTTTTTCATACAACCATTTCTACCATTGATATTTGAATGTAAATTGTATGTGTGGTTTTGAAATTCAATTGTTCCTTCATTAATAAGTTCATTAATATCTTTCCAACGTAAATAGCCATAATTTAAATTTGCCTCATCAGATTCTGTATATGTATCAGTGTATTTTCCAACTATGGAAATAACACCTTTCATATTATATTTTTGCAATAAAGGAAGGGCATATCCAAGATTGTTATAATTACCATCATCAAATGTAATAATTATAGGCTTTTCTGGAAGAGGTTCATTATTATAAACGTAATTTATTAAGTCAGTCATATTAATTGTTGTATATCCATTATCTTTAATGTATTTTAAATCATTTTCAAATGTATTAGGGTGTACAATATATGTACCTGTTTTTGATTTTAAAATGCTATGGTACATAATAATAGGAACTTTAATAGAATTATTTTCATTTGTATTTGCTGTTACAAAATTAGTTATAAGTACACAAGATAATAGCAAAATTGTAATGATTAAAAATGAAATTAATTTATAGTTCAATTTAAAAACTTTAAAATGTATCATTACTTGTCATCTCCTAAAATATTTTAATTATGTAGAAATATTTCTAAAATACTCATTTAGCTCTTTATCTTTATAAACTTCAGATTGATTTTTTCGTAAAAACTCAATAATTTGATATACATCAATCCAAATTTGATTTGTACCATCTTTTTGACTTTCATCAAAAATTAATTGTATTCCAAAGTGAAGGTGTGGAATATTAATATTATTTACATTTTCTTTTGTACTATAACCAGTCATTCCAAGATAACCAATAACATCACCTGCAGAAACAATGTCACCTTCTGATAATGTACTAACATAAGGATGATCTTTTCTTAAATGTGCATAATAATAATATCTTTTTTTATCTAAACTTCTAATTCCAATTCTCCAACCACCATATTGATTCCACCCAAGAGCTTCAACTGTTCCACTTTCAACAGCAATAATAGGAGTTCCAATACTTCCCATTAAATCATTTCCTAAATGAACTCTTTTATATCCATATGACCTTGAATTTCCAAAATCATCATAATGACTAAAACAGTAATTTTTAGCTATAGGTAAAAATACCTTTATTCCATATTTTGTTTCAAAATTTTCCTCATATTCTCCTATAAATTCATGCAAAACAGCATCATAAGCTTCAAAATAGTATGAATAATATTTCATATCTTTTGTTAATTCAGACATACTAATACCAGATTTAAGTTGATTTGTTAAATCTGTTAAATCTTTATTATTATATTTTTTAAAATCACCACCATATTTGCAAGCAAGATAACTAATAAGTTCAATCCAATTATATGTAATGTTTGAGTTAGGGTCATTATGTGAATCTATATCTAATTTAGAAGTTTGGTTTAAAACTTCATAAGTTGGGGTAAAATCTACCCATTTTATATAATCTTTTTGCGTGGATTGACTTTCCCAAATAAAAGGAAAAGAGTTATTTGCAAAAGCATAAATTGAAATTCCTGAACATATTGCAAATATTGATACAAAAATAAATAAACATAAATATAATTTTTTAAATTTAAAAGCTTTAATTAACATTAATTTTACACCTCTTATTAACTATATTGCTAACAGTTAAAAAAAATGATAATGTTATAAAAATAACTACTTGGTTTACTAATATAAGTATTGTAAGAGAAATTAGCATATTAAAAAATTACTAAAAATTGACAATTTTCAATTTTTAATGTATTATTAATAGGTAAATTTTTAATTTATAACTATTTTAAGTAAATAAATTATAACGTAAATAAAGTTAATTTTTTTACAAATAGTATAGGAGGAATTATAAAATGGGAGAGGTTATTGTTATAACATCAGGAAAAGGTGGAGTTGGTAAAACAACAACAACTGCAAATGTAGGAGCTGCTTTAGCTTTATGTGGCAAAAAGGTAGTATTAGTAGATACAGATATAGGTTTAAGAAATTTAGATGTAGTAATGGGACTAGAAAATAGAATAGTGTATGACATTGTAGATGTTGTTGAAGAAAAATGTAAGTTAAGACAAGCTCTTATAAAGGATAAACGTTTTGAAGAGTTGTTTTTACTTCCTGCTGCACAAACAAGAGACAAAAGTGCAATAAATGAAGAACAAATGATAGATTTAACAAATAAACTAAAAGAAGAATTTGATTTCATAATAGTAGATTGTCCAGCAGGAATTGAACAAGGATTTAAAAATGCAATTGCAGGTGCCAATAGAGCTATAGTAGTAACAACAGCAGAAATTTCTTCTATAAGAGATGCAGATAGAATAATAGGTTTATTAGAATCTGCAGAAATAAAAAATCCAGAATTAGTAATTAACAGATTAAGACCAAATATGGTTAAAAGAGGAGAAATGATGGATGTAGAAGATATTGTTGATTTACTTTCTATAGATTTAATAGGAGTAATACCTGATGATGAGTACATAATAACACAAACCAATAAAGGAGAGCCAGCAGTATCAAATAGAAAAGCACCTTCTGGAAAAGGTTATATGGAAATTGCAAGAAGAATATTAGGAGAAAATATTGATATAACAATTCCTGGTAGAGATGAAGGTTTCTTTTCTAAAATATTTGGTAGATTAAGAAGAAAATAATACTAGTTTGGAGGGATTTAAATGTTAGAAAATGTTACAACATTTTTTAAAAAAATGGGAAAAAAAGAACAACTAGATAAATCATCAAAGGATGAAGCAAAAGAAAGATTACATTTAGTTTTAATGCAAGATAGAGCTAATGTATCAGCAGATTTTTTAGAAATGATGAAACAAGAAATTGTGGATGTCATAAAAAAATATATTGATGTTGATGAAAATGAAATGAATGTTAAATTAGAAAATAGATTAAATGATGATGGAACTTCAGGTGCTCCATCTTTATATGCAAATATACCAATAATGGCGATAAATGAAGAAAAAAAGAAGGAAAGCAATGAATTAACAAAGGCAAAGAAGGCAGAAGTTGAATCTGAAGAAGAAAAAACTAAGGGTAAAAAAACAGTAACAAAAAAAGCAAAGTCTACAACTAAAAAAACTGTATCTGCTAAAAAGGCAACAACGAAAACATCTAAAACAACTAAAAAAACTACTACTAAAAAGAAGTCAGAAGCAGAAGATACTGATTCAGATGTAGAAAAAAGTGTTAAGGAACCAAAAACAACAAAAAAAAGTACTAAAAAAGTAAATAATGATGATGCATTAAAAATTGAAGAAAATGTAGCTAAAACTAAAAAAGTATCAACAAAAAAAACTACAACTACTGAAAAATAAAAAAGTGTAGTATAACTTTTAGAACAGAGGAGAATAAATTGAATAAAAAAGTTTTGAAAAATACAGAGTGGTCAATTTTAATTTGTGTTATTATTTTAATAATAATTGGTTGTACAGCTTTATATTCAGCAACTAGAAGTACGCGGAAGTGATGAACTTGTAAAACAATTAGTATGGTTAGGTATTAGTATTCCAGTTGTAATACTGGTTATGAGTATAGATTATGGTTTAATATTAAAAATTTCACCAATAGCATATTGTATAATGTTAATTTTGTTAATAGCTGTTTTATTTACAAAACCAATAAATGGAGCAACAAGCTGGTTTACAATTGGCTCATTTTCAATACAACCATCAGAGTTCACTAAAATTTTTGTAATATTAACTTTAGCATTTACAATTTGTAAAATTCAGCAAAAGGACAAAAATAACATAAGTAAACCATTGAAGTTATGTGTTTGTTTATTAGTAGTTGCAATACCTGTGTTATTAATAATAAAGCAACCAGATTATGGTACAGCAATAGCTTTTATAATAGCTACAGTTTTTATGCTTTTTGTTTCAGGAATAAATAAAAAATATATTATAGTATCTATTGTTTCAGCTATTATAATTTTACCAGTATTATATATGTTTATATTGCCAGAACATGCGAAAACAAGAATTGATGTATATTTAAATCCAGATTTGGATCCAAGAGGGTCTGGTTATAATATTATACAATCTAAGCTAGCAATAGGTTCAGGTCAATTATTGGGAATGGGAATTACACAAGGAAATCAAACTCAATTAGGATACCTGTATCCAAAAACAACAGACTTTATTTTTTCTGTAATAGGGGAAGAAATGGGATTCATAGCTGCTGGATTAATAATTGTTTTATATGTTATTCTTATTACTAAGATAATATATGTAGCAAAAACTGCAAAAGATGATGAAGGAGCATATATATCAATTGGAATTGCTGGTATTTTTATATTTCACATGGTTGAAAATATAGGAATGACAATGGGATTGTTGCCTATAACAGGTGTTCCACTTCCTTTTGTAAGTTATGGCGGAAGTTCACTATTAACAAATTTAATTTTAATAAGTTTAGTTTTAAATATAAGTGGTAGAAGAAAAAAGTCTTTATTTATTGAGTAAAATGTGGAGAAATTAATGGAAAAAAATTATATAAGAAAATTAAAAATAGGAAATTTGGAGCTTGAAAACAATGTGTTTTTAGCTCCAATGGCAGGAATTACAGATAGACCCTTTAGAATAATTTGTGAAGAATTTAGACCTGGTCTTGTTTTCACAGAAATGGTTAGTTCTAAAGGTTTATTTTATAGAGATAATAAAACAGATTTATTATTAAATATGAAGGAAGAAAAAGGTCCTATAGCAGTTCAAATATTCGGAAATGATGTAGAAGCAATGAAATATGCTGCACAATATGTTAGTGAATTTGCTAGTATTGTTGATATTAATATGGGATGCCCAGCACCAAAAGTAGTTAAAAATGGAGATGGAAGTAAATTATTATTAAATCTACCATTAGTGGAAGAAATAGTTACAGAGGTTGTAAAATCAAGTAAAGTTCCTGTAACAGTAAAAATAAGAAAAGGTTGGGATAACAATAATATTGTTGCTGTTGAAGTAGCAAAAATTATTGAAAAGGCTGGTGCATCAGCAATCACTATACATGGCAGAACTAGAGATGAGTTTTATTCTGGAAATGCAGATTGGCAGATAATAAAAAAGGTTAAACAAAGTGTGAGTATTCCTGTTATAGGAAACGGTGACATAAAATCTAAAGAAGATGCCATAAAAATGTTTGAAACTACAGGAGTTGATGGAATAATGATTGGAAGAGCTGCTTTAGGTAATCCATGGATTTTTGAGGAAATTATATTAGGAAAAAATAAAAAAGTTTCTAACAGCCAAAAATTAAGTGTTATATTAAAACATATAGATTTAGAGGTACAAGATAAAGGAGAAATAACTGCAATTAGAGAAATGAGAAAACATATTGGCTGGTATATAAAAAATTGCAAAGATGCATCAAAAGCTAGAGATATTATCAATAAAATAGACAACAGAGTTGAACTTGAAAATTGTATTAAGGAATATTTTAATAATTTGTGAATATTATTTTGAAGAATAGATTTTATCTATTCTTTTTTCATATTGTAATGGAAAAACTATATTTGTTGAAATTGTTTATTAATAAAAAGGGGGGAATAAAAGTGAAAAATAAAAAGATAATTTTACTATGTATTGTTTGTATAATTTTAGTGATTTTATTTTTTATAATTTTTAAAATTCTGAATTATAAAAATACCAAAATGGGAAATAATATAAGTGATAAAACTTTAGAAGAAGTTGAAGAATATATTTTAAATATTAGTTCATATGATGCAGAAATGGAGGTAACTGTTGAAAGTAATAAAAATACTAATAAATATATATTAAGTCAAAAATATACTAGTCCAAATATTGTTTGTCAAAAAGTTATTGAGCCTAAAAATATTGAAGGGTTAACAGTAAAATATGATGGAAATAATTTAGAAATTTCAAATTCTAATTTAAATTTAAGTACTATATATGAAAACTATACATATATAGCAGATAATATATTGTGGCTTAGCGATTTTATTGAAAATTATAAAGCTAATAAAGGTACAATTATAGAAGAAAATAATACTATAATAATGCAAACTAAATGTAATGGAAATAAATATTCTGCTTATGAAAAATTATATATAGATAGAAATGAAAATAAAATTACCAAATTAGTAATAGAGGATGAGAACAAGAAAGAAAAAATTTACATAACATATAATAAGATGAAAATTGGTAGTTTGAGTAAAGAAAATGTATTAGCTTTTAGAGTAAAAAATATTGAAATGCAGGATATATAGTAATGTATTTATAATAATGTACTTATGATAAAAAACTACAATTTTATCTTTCTAATATTTAAATATATAAACTAAATAATGTTTTATTTAAAGAAGTAATAGGAGTTGAGTGTAAAATGGTAGTTAAAAGAGGAGATATGTTTTATGCTGATTTAAGTCCAGTAATTGGCTCAGAACAGGGTGGAATACGTCCAGTTGTAATTATACAAAATGATATAGGAAATAAGCATAGTCCAACAGTAATTGCAGCAGCAATTACTTCCCAAACTGGAAAGAATAAATTACCTACACATATAGAAATAGGTTCAGAAAATAATGGGTTAAAAGCAGATTCGGTAGTACTTACAGAACAGATTAGAACAATAGATAAAAGTAGGTTAAAAGAAAAAATTGGCCATATTGATGATACAGTTATAATGAGTAAAATAAATAATGCATTAGGTGTAAGTTTCGGATTATAATTTTAAAAGGGTGGTCTTTTTGTAAGACCATCCTTTTAAGGTTGTTCACCTAAAGTAATTTCTATATCAATATATTCATTATTTCTATATACTTTTAATTTAATAGTATCACCTATATTATGTGAGTTTTTAACTTCATTTAATTCATCCATTGTTTTTATTTGTTTTCCATCAGCTTCAGTAATAATATCATAAGATTTTATACCAGCTTTTTCTGCAGAAGAAAATTCTTCAACAGAAACAACATAAACACCTTCAACTAATTTATATTGTTTTGCAGTTGATTCATCAATGTTTTTTCCAGAAATACCAATATATGGTCTTTTTACTTTTCCATCTGATATTAATTGTTTATATACATCTATGGTTGAGTTTATAGGAATAGCAAATCCAATTCCTTCAATACCTGTTCCAGAAAGTTTTAAAGTATTTATACCTATTACTTGCCCTTGTGAGTTAACTAAAGCACCACCACTATTTCCAGAATTTATTGCAGCATCTGTTTGAATAACTGTATAGTTTCTACCATCAGATGTGATTGTTCTATTAACAGCACTTATAATTCCAGCTGTTACAGTACTTTCCATGCCTAATGGATTTCCAATTGCCATAGAAAACTCGCCAACTTGAACTGAATCTGAATTTCCTAATTCTGCAGCTGGTAAACCATTTTTTTCTATTTTAATAACAGCTAAATCTGTTGTTTCATCTGTTCCTACAATTTTAGCATCATATACAGTGCTGTCATTATATAATTTTACAGTTACTTTATTTGCTTGACTAACTTGATAATAAGATGAGCTTGAAGATGTATTTACAATGTGGTTATTTGTTAATATATAACCATCTTCACTTATAATAACTCCAGAACCTGTTGCAGATGCAGATGATTTCATTGAATAGCCATAATATGGTGAGTTTACTGTATATTCTACAGTAATTCCAACTATAGAAGGTAATACTTTATTTGCAGCATATATACCAGTTTTTGAATATTCTTCTAATGATACTAAGTTTGTGTTGCTTACAGATGTAGTATTTTTGTCTACTGTAGTGTTTTCTTTATTTTGAGTTGATTTTGATTCGGTAGATGTACTTATTTCTAAATTTTCAATTAATTTATTTTTTAGTTGAGGAATACCTAAGCATAATCCTATTACTAATGATGTTCCTATAATTCCAGAGGCAAATGGAACAAATATGCATTTAAAAAATCCTATTTTAGGTTTTTGTGAATTGTTATTAGTGTCTAGTGTTTTAAAAAATTCATTATTATCCATAATTTATCCTTCTTTCTTTTTTTTATATCTATATAATAACCTAAGTTATTATAATAATACAACATGTTTGTGTTTTTTTGGTGAAAAAATATTAAATTTTAATAAAATAATTAAATATGTAATATTTGATGTTTTTTTCATACTTGCATTATACAAGAAAGTGTAATATAATTCAAACAATGTAAAAAACATACATATGGAAGGGAATGACTTAGTAAAATGAAACAGAAAAAGGGCACAGGTTTTGCAAAATTAATTGTATTAATAATAATAATTAGTTCAGTAGTATTTATAGGTGTTAAGTATATAAAAAAAGAAATTAAAAATGAATATATTAAAAATGTTCAAGCAGATTTATTATTAATTCAAGCAAAAATAGAAATTGTAAAAGGAAAATATAGTGTTGATAAAGAAAATAATTCGTTAAAAGGGTATCAATTAACACGGTTTGCCAGAAGGAATTAATTTGCAAGAATTCAATAGCAAAAATATAATAGCACAGGAAGATTATGAAAAATATTATTTATTAGATGAACAGGCCTTAAAAGATGCTGGATTAGATGAATTAATTGGTAAATATGATGGATATTTTTTAGTTAATTATGATAATTATGAAGTCATATATACTAATGGATATGAAAATTCTAATGGGATTTGGTGTTATAAAATATCGGATTTAAATAAGAAAAATGAAGTTAAAGGTTTTGAAAAGGAGTTAATTGAAACTGTTGCAGAAGCTAAACAAGCAGGTGAAACAGAACAAGAAAATAATGAACAAAGCACAAATAGTGAGCAAAGTAATAATCAAAATGAAAATAATACTGAAAACCAAAGTCAAGAATCAAAAACAGAGGAACCTACTAAAACACAAGAAAATACACGGAGAAGAACAAGTGGTACATAGTAATTCATATACAAAAATAAAAGGTGAAATTCAAAGAATATTGCAAGAAAATAAACAAAAGGCACAAGAAATATCAATTTTAATAGAATAAGGGGCATAAAAATGAAAGAAAAAGAATTATTAAGATTACAAGAAATAAAAAAGATAGAAGAAGAAATATATAGTAAAGGAATAGAATATATATGTGGAATAGATGAGGCAGGAAGAGGTCCACTTGCAGGACCTGTTGTAGTTGCAAGTGTAATAATGCCAAAAGATTCAATGATAGAAGGTGTTAATGATTCAAAAAAAGTATCAGAAAAGAAAAGAGAAAAACTATATGAAGAAATAATTCAATCTGCAATAAGTTATAATGTAGGAATTGTAGATCAAAAAGAAATAGACAGAGTAAATATCTTAAATGCTACAAAAGCAGGATTAACTGAATCTGTAAGAGGATTAAAAGTTAAACCAGATATAATTTTAGTAGATGCTTTAACAAAAATAGATACGTGTGGAATACCATATGAATCTATTATAAAAGGTGACGCAAAAAGTTATTCAATAGCTGCAGCTTCAATAATTGCAAAAGTCACAAGAGATAGAATTATGAGACAATGGCATGAAATATATCCAGAATATAATTTTATACAACACAAAGGGTATGGAACAGCCGGACATATTGCAGCAATAAAACAATATGGCTTATGCCCATTACATAGATTAAGTTTTGTGAAAAATATTGTTAAAAATTAGAAAACATATATGTATTGACAATATTATGTGAAACATAAAAATAGGGGGCTAATAAATATGAATATATTAGAAATAATTGCAAAAAAAAGAGATAAAAAAGAATTGTTAAAAGAAGAGATTGATTTTTTTATTGAACAATATACATGTGGAAATGTAACAGATTATCAAGCAGCAGCTTTAATTATGGCTATATATTTAAATGGTATGACTAATAAAGAAATAACCAATTTAACTATTGCTATGGCATATTCAGGAGAAGTTCTTGATTTATCACAATTTGGAGAAAATGTTGTTGATAAACATTCAACAGGAGGTATTGGTGATAAAGTTACATTAATTTTAATGCCTATTATTGCAGCATTAGGGGTGCCTGTTGCAAAAATGTCTGGTAGAGGATTAGGGTTTACAGGAGGTACTATAGATAAACTCGAATCAATTCCAGGATATAATACTCAAATTTCAATTGAAGAATTTAAAAATAATGTTGAAAAAATAGGAATTAGTTTAATGGGACAAACATTAAATTTGGCTCCGGCAGATAAAAAAATATATGCTCTAAGAGATTCAATAAGTTGTGTTGAAAATATTCCATTAATTGCTTCAAGTATTATGAGTAAAAAAATTGCAGCAGGTGCAAATAAAATTGTTTTAGAAGTTACTGTTGGAAATGGTGCATTTATGAAAAATATAGAAGATGCAAGAAAATTGTCTGAAACAATGATTAATATTGGCAAATTAGCCGGAAAAGAAACTGTATGTATTTTAACAAATATGGATGAGCCACTTGGATATTCTATAGGAAATTCTTTGGAAGTTATAGAAGCGGTAGAAGCACTTCAAGGTGACATGGAAGATGATGTAAAACAGGTTGTATTAGAACTTGGAAGTTATATGATTAAGTTATCTGGAAAAGGAGATAATATAGAAGAAAACAAAAGAAAAATGGTAGAATGCATAGATAGTGGGATGGCATATATGAAATTTTTAGAATTAATTGAAAATCAAGGTGGAGATGTTTCATACATTAATGACATATCTAAATTTGAAAATGCAAAATATGTGTATCCAGTTTTATCAGATAAAATTGGTTATATAAAAAATATTAATGCAGAAAAGCTTGGAAGAATATCATGTGATTTAGGTGCAGGAAGGCTAAAAAAGGAAGATGTTATTGATAAAAATGTTGGATTAATTATAAATAAAAAAATTGGTGATAGTGTCAAAAAAGATGACGTTTTAGGCATTATTCATGCAAATGATGAAATTAAATTAAAAAATGCAATTAATGAACTAAAAAGTTGTTTTAATATTTGTGAAGAGTATGTTGATAAACCTAAAGTGATTTTGGGGATTATGGAATAATTTTCTAATAAATTATAAAAAATGTGTAAAAATTTACTTTTACACATTTTTTAATATTTATTAAAGATTATTTAATTCAGAAAATTTAGAATTTTCGCTAATAATTCTATTTAGGTTTTTTGGTAAAATAGCAGTATTTTTAGAAAGTTGTTCTATAGTGTTTGGAGTTGTATAATTTTCTAAATAATTTTCTAGCTTTTTTATTTCGATTGAATCTTTAGTAACACAATTTGGACAAATATTTCCTGATTGTGTGTGGAAACATCCACAACGTGAACATTTATTAAATTCCATATAGTTACCTCCTTTTATTGAGATATTATTGAATTTATTTTATCATATGAAGCAATTTTGTCAAGTAAAAAAATAAGTAATTTGAGACGTTTTAATTTTTATATGAAATATTTTAGCAGTTATCCAGCTAAAACAAATATTATGCAACCTAATTGCTCTACATAGTGATTGTTTTTAGCTTATTCTACAATAAAAAATACAAGCTATAACTTAAAAAAGCTGGATTGTGTCGAATTGAGTCGAAATAAAGGGCACGATTTATGTTGAAATTTGAAAAATTAAATGGTAAACTTATATAAGTTAAATTAAAAAATAAATAGCTATACAATAAGGTTATAAAAGGGGATGTTGAATAATATGGAGATTATATTTTCAGAAATGATAAAAATAGTAAATATGGATACATTTGTGCAATGGTTTATTGTAACAATATTATGTGCATGTAGTCTTGAATATATAGATCTTTTGTTATTAAAAAAATTATTTGTTGTAAAAACAAATAAAAAACAAGAAATGTTAATTATTACAATAGGAACTATATTAAGAGTAATTATCACAATGCTTATTCCAGCTCCATATTACAGAATTATTACAACTATTATAGATATGATATTATATAAGAAAATTCTAAAACAAACTATTGAAAAAAGTATATTAATATCAGCAATAAACTTAATAACTGTTATGTGCATGGAAGCATTATTTGCAAAATTATATTGTGAAATATTTAAAAATATAGAAGTTTATCAACAAGGAATGTATAGCTATAAATATAAATTTTGTTTAATAATGTCAATTTCTATTGTTAGAGTAATAATTTATAATATTGTGGATAAAAGAAAAATAACTATAAATATAAAAGATAATATAAATAAAAAAATACGCAATAATATTATTATAATTTCAATTATAGAAGAATCTCTTATTTTTTTCAATACAATAGAAATGACAATATATATTACAAAATTCCCATTTAGTATTTTAGTATTAGATTTAATAGCATTAATTATTTTCTATTATATGAGTATAAAAAATTTTATTATATTAAATGCATTAGAAGAAAGAGATTTAAAAATAAATAACCTACAATCATATAATAAAACTTTATCTATTATGTATGATAGTATACGTGGTTTTAGGCATGATTATAGCAATACTATTCAAGCATTAAATGGGTATGCACAAATTGGAGATACAGAAGTAATAAAAGATATGTGTAATTCGATGCTTCAGGAATGTAGAGATGTAAATAATATGGGAATATTAGATCCAGAAATTATAAATAACCCAGGAGTATATAGTATTTTAACTAATAAATATTATTTGGCAAGAGAAAATAATATAAAAATGAATGTTGAGGTTATGATTAACATACATGAAATAAAAATGTCAAATTATGAATTATGCAAAATATTAGCAATATTATTAGATAATGCAATAGATGCTGCGAAAGAGTGTGATGAAAAAGTTATTAATGTTAAATTTATAAAAGATTATAAAGTTAATAGAAATCTAATTATTATAGAAAATAGTTATGATGAAGTTGATATTGATTTAGATAAAATATATGAAAAAGGCTATACAAGTAAAAAAGATAGTGCAGAAAAGCATGGTCTAGGGTTGTGGACTGTTAGAAAAATTTTAAGTAATAATAATAATTTGAATTTGTTTACAAGTAAAAATGATTTATTTTGTCAACAGTTAGAGATTTATGATATGTAAAAAGTAAGGTTTATGTTGTTACTATTCAAATTTTTATGTTAAACGTGTATTTAAATTTAATATAAAAGGTAGATGTTTAATGTAAAAAAAGAATAGTAACAATGTATTATAATTTATAACTAAAACAATGTTATAGAAATTTTGCCAAAAAATTTTGAAAAAATTTAAAAAAACTATTGACAAATTTAAATAATATATTTATAATAGAAAATGTCTTTAGGAAATAAATAAATTATATGCAGGTGTCGTATAATGGCTATTACCTCAGCCTTCCAAGCTGATGACGAGGGTTCGATTCCCTCTACCTGCTCCAATTATGAACTTAGTTTTACTAGGTTCTTTTTTTATTTATAACCTAAATGCTGTAAAATCTGAGCATGCATTTATAGAAAAGTATAAATAAAATTATAAATAATAAAAATATTATAATAAGTAATTAAACATAACTTTTAAAAATATATTAAATAACAAGTTGTATTGTAAATAAAACGGTGATATAATTACAAAAAACATAAATAAAGGAAGTGTTTAGGATGTATAAAAATTACGAAATTTTAGAAGTTACTACAAGAAATGAAAAAGAATATTTACATGAAATTGCACAATTAGAACAATTAGTTCTTGATGATATGATAAATAAAGGTAAAGAAGGACAATTATTTATAACAGGAAAAGATGACATAAGTCAATATATTAAATCAAATGAAAATCATGTATATATTGCAGTAAAACAAGAAAACTGTAAAAATGTTAAACAAAAAGTAATAGCAACAACATATATTACAGAAGGGCAAATTCCTTATACATATAATGATATAACAAAATATTTTAAATGTGATGATAAATATAAAGAACATGTAAAATCAAAATATAAGAATTCAGCTGAATATGAAAAAGCTATTAGAAAAAGCTATATTGAAAAAATACTTGCCTTTAGATATGCCAGAAATGTAATTTTAGAAAAATTTTTATCAAATGAAGAAAAAGAGTTATTAAGTAAAAATATGGATATAGATAATGCTAAAAATGAAAAATTGCTTGAATTAATAAAATTAGAGTATAATAATCCTAAAAATCAATTTCATGAGAAAAGCAAAATTAGAGAAGAGTTTAATAGAAATATGTCATTATATATGATGTATATAAAAAAAGACTTAAATGAATATAATGATTTTTATTGGTTAAATTTTGATGATTTGAAAAATGAATTTTTATCTAAAAATAGCGAAAAAGTAAAAAATTCATTAAACCAGTTTGAATCAATTAATTCAGATATTAAAACATATGATGAAATAATGAGATTACAAAAACACAAAATATATGAGAAATCAAATAATATAAATTTATCTAAATATTATAATGCACATACATATAATACAATTGAAATAGATACATATTTAACAATTCCAAATGAAAGGGAAAAAGGTCTTGCTAAAATTTTAGTTTTTGAAGGTTTAAAAGAAACTTTAAAAAAACAGGCGAATAATACTAAAAATGAAGATGTTTATTTAGTGTCAACATTACATAAAGATAATTATTCATCAAAATATGTGTCAGAATTTTTTGGTTTAAAAGATTATTTATTTGTGAATAGAAGAGCAGGGAGAGATAGACAAGTTCATATTTTAGGAATGAAAAGAAGCGAAATTCCACAATATATAGAAAAAATGGAAAAGAAATTTGCGGTTTTATATGACTATAATCCAGGTAATATTAATATAAGTAATAAAGATAAATTAAATGTTCTTCAAGAACAACTGCAATATGAAGAACAGGAATTGGAAAGACTAGGAGAAATGAGTAATTCTTCAAAAATGACAGATTATATTAATAAAAAACATCAAAATGTTATGAAATTAAAGTCTGATATTAATTTAATACAAAATAAGGAGGAAAAGTTATGGGAAAAATAATTGAATATACATGGCCAATTATGCCAAAATATAAAGTTGTAGAACATGATAAATATGGAATTCGTTTAAATCATTATGTATTGTTTAAACAAAGAGCACATTCAGGGTTCGATATAACAGCTGATTATGGAACAGATGTTAAAGCAATGGCAAAAGGAAAGGTAATATGTACAGGTTTTGATGGAACAACAACAGAAGGGCTTGATAAATTTAATATGGGGTATGGAAATAGAGTTGAAATTTTAAATGAAGATGGAAGAAGAACAGTATATGGGCATTTAAGTGAGATTTTAGTAAAAGAAGGAGATACTGTAGATAACAATACTGTTATTGGAAAAACAGGGTGTTCTGGTGGTTCAAGAGTTCCACATTTGCATATTGAAATTAGAAAAGCTAATACTGAAGAAACAGGACTGGAATATACATTAAATCCATTAGATGTATTACCTAAAATTGATTTTTCTAAAATAAATTTAGAATTTAATCAAAAACCTTATTGTGACTTATGGAAAAAAATGGAAAATAAAACTAATCCATGGGGATTTTGCAAGGAAGATGTTTGGTATTCTGAAAATGAAAATTATATAAAATAAAAAAATTAAATTAAGATAAAATTTTTATAAATTTAATATTAAAAATGGTTGACAGAATTAAGTATACATATTATAATCTATATGCAAAAGCCAAGAATAAATTCATAAGACATAAGCATAAATATGCTTAAGGAGGAATTATTATATGACCAATTGGTTGCGGAAAAACAAAGGACAGATAGTTATTTTATATTGTGTAAATGGTATAAAAATAACTGGAAAAGTAACAAAAGTGAAGAAAAAAAGTGTTAAAATTTCAGAACAAGGCAAAGTAAAAAAAGATGGACAGTTTGTTCCAAATACCACATATGACACTGGTAAAAATTTTATAGTTAATATGTGTAATATTGTATATTGTACAATTGGAAGTATAGAAGATTGTTCTGGAATAATAAAGCACGAGTATAGTGATTGTGAAGAGTAAAAATAAAGTGGTAGGAGTTAAAAAAAACTTTCTACCACTTTATTTTAGTATATTTTTTATTATATGTACTAAGCTTCTGGTTCTAATAAACCAAAGTTTTTACCATCTTTTAATTTAAATATTACATTAACTTTTCCAGTGTCTATATTAACAAATGCTAAAAATTTATCTTTAATTCTTTCAGATAAAATTAATTTTGCGTCTTCTGCAGACATTGGTTTTAATTCATAATATGATGTTTTTAATATTTCATTTTCAACTTGATGATCTTGTGCACCAAATCTTATGTCTTCTTTAGCTTTTATTGAACCACTCATATTTTGTTTTTCTTTTTTTGCTTTTGTTTTTCTAATTTGACCTTCTATTATATCTATATTTTTGTCTATTGATGCATATAAGTCTTTGTGTTCTGTTACAGCTCTATAAATGTCTCCATTTATTTCTGCGTGTAGTTCAGCAACTTGATTAATACCCTCTGTTTTTATAGTTACTTGTACATCAATTTCATCTTCTGAATATTTTTGTAATCTTTCACATTTTTTTTCTAAGTAGTCCTTAATTGATTCTGTTGCTTTTAGTTCCTTTCCTGTTATTTTTATTTTCATAAAAATCACTCCTCCCAGTTAGTCTTTCTTTTGTTATAACTATGTGTTATATTTTTATTATATATGGTTTTATGTTTTTTTTCAACCTTTTTTTTGTTTTTGCTAAAAAACATGGTAAAAATGGGTCTGTCAATAATTTAGGAAAATTTCACTAAAAAGTATAGCTTATTTTAGTTGCAAAAATTTCACCTATGTACAATCT
>CAKPDY010000021.1 GCA_934149165.1 uncultured Clostridia bacterium
ATACCAGATTTAATAATAATACCTATAATCGTTTACTTCCTATTTATTAAAAAAGTTAAAAGATAAATTACAATTTATAATTGAAATTATTTGCAAATTAATAATCTTATTTCCATAAAAGGGTATGGGAATTCCCATAGTAGAATTTGTGCAGGAGTACAAATTCAGTGCTGGCTAGACATATATTTTATTCCCGTATTCAAGAAAAATAAAAAGAGGATTAAATTATTTTGATAATTTTTTCCTCTTTTTTGAAGATTATTTATATAAAAACATATTCATTTAAGACAATTTCTTCTGCTGTATTTTTATAGTTGTTCATTAATTTTGTCCACTCCAATGGATTTAATTCTTTGCTTTTTTCAAACAGTCTTTCATCATTCTTAATATAATTTTCCATTAGTTCTTTATAATAATTTTCACAAGAATCACTGACTAAAAGAAGATGATGAGTTAATTAATTCATTTTTTGGCACTAATATTAAAATATCTTTAATAACATTTTTTTCAGTATATGGACAACTGACAATGCCATCTATATATAAATGCTCTTGCGATTTAGTAATAAATTCTTCTAAAAATTTATTAGAATATTCTCCGTTTTTCATCTTCATAACTGATAAAATATCATAATTCGATTCTATATTTTTTAACTCAATTTCATCAATTTCTTTATGAAATTTAATTCCAATATTATTGTCATTCATAATATTATTAAGATATTTTAAGTATTCTTTACTGCTTTTAGTTATAAATTCATCTGTGAATTTTATATCTTTAATATCAATATTGTAGTTTTTATCACGTTTAATTTCTATTATAGATATAAGTCTATGAATCATATCTCTTTTTGCTTCTCTCGATAACAAATCATAAAGAAAAGCAAATCCAATATTTTTAATATTAGTAAAAAATAAAGTGTTATTTTTCTCAGTACAATCTAATTTTTTAACAAGTTCTATTGTATATTCTTTAGAATTATTATCTGGATCAAGTCTAACTTTCTTTTGATTTAGTTTATCAATTTCCTTTTTGATAACATCATTTTTATGATTGATTGTTTCGACATCTAAATTAGAACTTAAATATAAATCTACTAATCTTTTTTCCTGTAATTTTAATTTTTCGATTACTTTTTCTATATCTTTTACATCATCACTTTTGGTAGAATTACAAGTTATAATTTCATTATCCATAGAAAGCATAAATAGTGTTAATTCTTCTAATACTTGTTTTAATTTTGTTTCTATTTTTTCAGTATTATAATGAAGTCCGAATCCACTACAATTATGATTTTTACATCTTAAATGGTAATAAACTCTTTGCTTTCCGTTAGGATATTTAAAAGATTCTGATGATGACATTATCTCACTACAAATAGGGCATTTTACTAAACCAGAAAACAAATGAATATATTCTCCGTAGTTAGAATGTTTGTTTTTTACTAAAACATTTCTAGTAGCATTCCATGTTACTTCATCAATAATTGGTTCACAATAATTTTCAACTCTTAAAATCTCTTGTGGCTTTCTTTTATATTTCCCGTATTCAAAGATACCAATATAAATAGAATTAGTAAGTATTTTATAAACTCTATCGGATTTCCATTTTCCCTGTTTTAGATACGCATTATTATCTTTCATAATAGTAGCAATGCCTCTTGTAGAATTACCTTGTTTGCACAATTCAAATATTTCTTTTACAACTTCTGCTTCAATAGGCTCTACTTCTAAATGACCAGTTTTCTTATTTCTAATATAGCCATAAGTGGCTTTACTAGGATGAATACGCTCCAATGCCATTTCTTCCATAGCACGTTTAGTTCTTGCTCCAATTTCTTTTCTTTCTCTTTGTCCAAATACTAAATTCATCCCAAAAATCATTTCACCATTAGCAGTAGATACATCATAAGGTTCAAGTATAAGTTCTATCTTTACATCATGTTCCTCACAATAATTAAGTAGCCAAAAACCGTCATAATTATTACGAGTAAATCTATCAACTTTAATTGCAACTAATTTATCAATCTTTTTAGATTTAATATCTTTTAATAATCTTTGTATTTCGGGTCTCATCAAATCTTTTCCAGAATGTCCAGCATCATTATAAACATCAACAATATCATATTCATTCTTTTCACAATATTCTTTAATCATTCTAAGTTGTGAATCAATAGAATAACCATTATCTCTTTGGTCGTCAGTAGATACTCTTACATAAACACCACATCTCATAGTTTTCCTCCTTTCATTAAATTTCGAGAAATATTAAAATACTTCTCCTATGTTTCCTCACTCAAACGTAAAATATCAGACACTAAATTGAAAATTTTTAATATTTCTTATTAATTTTCTCAATTAGAGTGAGTTTTACGAAGTTAAATTTAATATATTTCTCTATATGTTTCCTCACAAATAAGCAAAATGTATAGTCTAAAATTAAAATTTTTTCAAAAATTGTGTAATTTCTTTAATATTGTACTTTTGATTATGTTCTTTAATATAAAAAGGCTTATTTGATATTTCATTAACTTTGTATTCAAGTATTGTAAGAGTAGTAGGATATGTAATTTGGTATTCAGTAGGTATTACTACTTGTAGGTTGGTGTGCAAGATAGTTTTTGTTTGTCCTAATTTAACCTTATATTTAAATTCTTTTAAAATGTCGGTTAAATCTTTATTAGGTTTTAAATTTTCAATTACTTTAAATTCAAGCATGAAAAAAGTCCTCCTTTCTAGAAAGAGAACTTTTAAAGTTTTATATAAAAATAAAAACTTACGAACAATTAAGTCCGTAAGTTGATTTCAAATGGAGCAGGTAGCGGGAATCGAACCCGCGCTATCAGGTCGGAAGCATGACATTCTACCACTAAATTATACCTGCATATTAAAATATGAAACTATTATACATTACTTTTTTTAAATTTACAATACCATTTAAATTAAAGACATGAAAATTTTTTCATGTCTTTATTATAATTACATTACAACTTCTAAATTACATACCAATAAATAGAAAAAAATTGTAAAATACTTCCAGCTAGCACAAAAAAGTGCCATATTGAATGCATATATTTAACTTTTTTACCAAATCCATAAATTATAGCACCAATAGTATAAATTATACCACCAAGCACTAAAAAAATAATTCCATATTTATCAATAGATTGACAAATATCTTTAAACGCAAATATAATTAGCCATCCCATTACCAAATAACAAATCATAGACAAAACCTTAAACTTTTCCAAATTTATTCCATTTAATGTTATTCCTAAAATCGTAAAAGCTAATATTATTGAAAATATAGTCCATCCGCAATGTTCCATTTAAAGCAACTAATACATATGGTGTATATGAACCAAATATTAATAAAAAAATACTACAATGATCAAAAACTCTAAAAACTTTTTTAGCCCTACATGTTGGTTTAAAACTATGATATAGTGTTGACATTGTATACAAAATTATTAACATTGTTCCATATAATGCAGAACTAACAACTGCTATTGCATTATGATGTTTGGCTGATGCAACCACAGTTAATACTAATGCTGCAATACTTAATAGTGTGCCAATTCCATGGGAAATAGCACTAATTAATTCTTCAGATAGTGTATATTTTGGAATTGTTAATTTTTCTTTTAACACAGTACATTGATTTTTCATTTCTCGTTTATCTCCTTTTATTTTTTTATAGTGTATCATATTATATTAATATTACAAGTATTATTGACTATTTAGTCAACAATATTATTTTAATTTTGGTTATTCTATTAATATAAGGTTAAGGTGAATATAAATAAATAATTATGTAAAATAAAAAAATGTTGAAAAAAATTGAATATTGTTTTATACTAGAATTAAGTTATTAAAAATAACAAAAACGAAAGAAAAGGAGGAAAATTAACGAATGAAAATTGTAATACTTAGTGCAAGTCCAAAAAATGAAAACAGTGTTACATTACAGGTTGGAAAACTAATAGAAAAAATGTCACAATTTTCCGTAAAAGATGAATTCACAGAGTTATTAATAGGAAATGGAAAATACACAGAAGAAATAGGAGAAAAAATAAAACAAGCAGATTTAGTAATGTTTTGTTCGTCATTATTTCATTTCAGTGTGCCACAACAATTAATGCTGTTTTTGAATTCAGTTGAAGAAAATATAGGAAATGAAATACAAGGAAAACCAGTTACATATTTTACTACAAGTTCACAATTAATGGATACAGAAGCACATAGTTATATGCAAAAACGTTTAAAGAGAATGGGAGTTTTATATATAAGGGGATTAAGCTTACTTGATGTTGATATTTTAGAAGAAGAAGGAAGAGAGAAAGTTGGTAATTGGTATCATTATGTAAGAAGTTATGTATTAAAACAAAATGAAAAATTTAAAAATAGTAATAGTCAAATTGTGCTACTAGATGCAACAGATGGAACAAATATGAAAATAAATAACAGCATAGAAAAAGCAAAAAAATATTTTGAAAATGTTGGAGCAGGAAAAATTATACAAATTGCATTAAAAGATTATAAAATAAATCAATGTCAGGCATGTTCATATTGTTATGCAGATGAAAAATGTATATTTAAAGATGATTTTGAACCTTTATGTGATAAAATTTATAAAAACACAGATATAATAATCACATTTGGAGAATTACAAGATGGCTTGTTAGGACCTATTCATAAAGTATGGTTAGATAGGCATGTAAAATTTGGTTTACATCCATTAGAAAATGAAATAATTTATGCATATATGGTAGATATGCAAAATGCAAAAGATGGAGATAAATATGCATTAGATGTTCATGAAAAAGCATTAACAAACTTTAATAAAGACTATTATATGGGAATATGTGATATTAATAATGAAAAACAGGTTGAATATTATTATGAGGATATAATAAAAACATATAATTATGAATTATATCCACAAACAAATTATTATAGTAGAGGAACATTTTTTATATTTAAATCAATTGCATGGACAATTCAAAAATTTGCACCAAAGAATTTTAAATATTATTCTAAAAATAATGGATATAAATTGCCAGAACCAAATATAAATATACAATCATTTAGTGATTATAAAGGAGCAATACAAGTATCTAAAAACAGACTAATACCATATAAAATGGTATTGGAAAGCTTAAAACAAGATTGTAGTTTACAAACTGAAAGAAGAAAGAATAATTCTTGGAATAAACAAGAAGATGTAAGTTTACAAAAGTATGAACCAAAAATAGGATTTTTTGCGAAATTATTAGCAAAATTTAAAAATAAGAAAAAATAAACAAAGGAGGGAGTAGTTTATATAATAAAATATAAACTGCAAGTAATTATGGAAGAAATGCAAAAGAAAATAGGTAGAAGAATGAGTGTAATGATGGGATTAACAATAAGTTTTATATTATCATTAGTAGGAATTTTAATGTCAGGACATTTTACAATTGTAAAATTTTTAATGTCATTTGCAATGTCTGCAATAATATCATTAATAATAGGTTTTATAGTTCCTATGAAAAAGGTATCAGATGCTGCATGTTCTAAGTTGAAATTAACATTAGGAACATTTCTAGCAAAAGCAATAACATCTTTAATATCATCATGTATATATACACCAATTATAGTATTAGCAATGATTACTATGGCATTCACACAAGCAAATACACAAATTGATAAAGAAATTGCAAATACACAAAAAGAAATGGATACAATACAACAACAAATTTCAGAAGCAAGTCAAGGTGATTTAGCTAAGATTGGACAGTTAAGTGGAAAAAAAGTAGGTTTAACTGAAAAAATGAAATCTTTACAAAATAGTAAACCTTCATTCGCACCAATGTTTTTTAGAAGTTTAGGAGTAAGTATGGTATTAAGTTTTTTAATTTCTTTTATTATGCAACCAATATATTTGAAATTGACATTTAAACATTTTAAAATAGAAGCATAGATGCTAGATTTATAAAAAATAAACTTAATATGTTTAATAATACTAAGTATTGTAACATATGGAATCTATATGTTCTATTGATATTATAAAAGGGAAAAACATTATAAACAGCTGGTGAATCAAACGGTGTAGCTATAGATGATAATTCTGTGTTATACTAATATAATGTCAATACTAGTTTTATGCAACTGTATTGCCATTCCTTGTATATTTCATAATATAATTGAATTTTAATTTTCAGGTTGCGAAATTACAAGAGCTATAAAAGCTGGTACGTACAAGAGATTTTTATTCGTTATTACAGAAAGAATTTACATAATTTGACTTTATAACAAAATTTTGATATAATAAGTTTATGCAAAATATTTGCAAAATTGGTATAAACACATTGTAAAAAGGAATTGGAGGAATCTTCTATGAAAAAATTTATGGCAGCCCTTATTACAACAATTGTATGTATCATTTTTGTTGGTATTTCCAACAATGAAATGAACGTAAAAGCAGAAATGAACAATTATCCACAGCATGACGTTAACAATGACGGTGAAATGGATGTGTTCGACTTAGTGCTTATGAAAAACCAGATTATGAATCAGAAAACAAAAGCAACACAGCTTAATAGCTATGATGTTAATTGGTTCAAACTCTACATTTCAAATGGTGAAGAAGTAACAAGCGTTTTCGCTAACGAAAATCCTGAATACACAAAAACACTGCTTCAGAATTCAAAAAAGCTGAAAGCTGAAGGCAATTATATTGCATTACAGTACAATGTAAGAATAGTAAATCTTATATTTGAAAATTGCTCAGAAGCAACAGCTGAAATGCAGCAGAATTGTTTTGATAGTTTTTGTATGGATAAAATGAACCATTACATATGTCTGACACAAAACGAAGAGTTTATATATGCAAAGGAATTTGATGCTTTTAATTATACAAATGAACAGTATAACATAAACAATATGTGTGATGTGATGGATATAATAGCTTCAAAAGAAATCGAAAAAATTGATGAAAAAGAAATTGTATTTAAAGATGGCAAAAAGATGATAATTCCAGTAACTCATCAAAGCAATGGTCTCGAAGGTTGTGGTGCCACATTTGAAATTCCAGATTACAAGGTAAATATTTATGAAGCAGAAAACGGCAAAATTGCTATAAACTTCAATAAAAATCCTATAAATTATGCAAATGTTGAAGCAAACATTGATGATGCACTTAACATTATGCGAGAGATGAAAGGCTCCATAAAAATTAATGTAGTTTCAAATGACACAGTAGAATGTGTAAAAGAAGAAGAAACAATAAAAATAAAATTTGCTAAAATTACTTATGAAGATGAAGAAATTGGAGAATTTTATTTTGGAAGCTGTTCAGAAGATGGCACAGAATATTACATGTATGCTGATGAGGTAGGTTGTATCTGCCTCAACATTACAGAAAAAAAGTAAAACATAAACAATAAGAAATAGTGTTTATACCAGACGCCAGAGTGAGTAATTGCTCTGGTGTTTTTATATATATTAATAAAATAATGTTAAGCAAAAATTACTAGTAATTTTTGCTTTTTATGGTTGGTGTAAAATTAAAGTTGGCAAAATGAACATAAAATTTTGTCTATTATTTACAATAATATTTTATAAATAAAATATTTGTCAAAAAGTGTGACAAAATGGAACGTGAAAATTAAAAATTAAATATTGACTTTTCAAATTCTCTATAATATACTACGTTAGTAAAAAAATAAGAGATGAGAATATAAAAAATTTAAAATTGAAGATGTTTGCAATATGTATTTCAAATGGAGCAGGTAGCGGGAATCGAACCCGCACTATCAGGTCGGAAGCATGACATTCTACCACTAAATTATACCTGCATGTTAAAATATGAAACTATTATACATTACTTTTTTTAAATTTACAATACCATTTAAATTATATTTAAAAATAAAATTTAAATGGTATTATTGACTAAACATTCAATGATACTTGTAATATTAATGTAATATGATACGGGAATTTGACACTTTTTTATATTAAAAAAGTGTCAAATTCCCGTGTTAGTTGGAGTATGAAAAAAATTAAAATATTTAAAAAACATGATAATTTATCAACAATAAATAATAATATTTTAGAAAAAATGTTGTTAAAAAATTTATTATTATAAAAAAAGCTTGAAAAAAATAGTAAAATTTGATATAATAGAAAACAGACTATATTATGAAGAAAGAGTGAAAACAAATGGAAGAATTAGATTTAAAGCAATTATTTAAAATTTTTTGGAACAAAAGACTACAAATCATAAGTATAGTACTGATATTTTTAGTAATAGGTTCAATATATACATTTATGTTTGTTAAACCAAAATATCAATCATATACTAAATTAGTACTAGCACAATCAGATATAACATTAAAAGAAGGAACACAATTACAAGGTATAACACAATCAGATATAACATTAAATCAAAAGCTAGTATCAACATACAGTGAATTAGTAAAAACAAAAAATGTATTAAGAGAAGTTATTAAAGAATTAAGACTAAACATAGAAGAAGAAGAACTAAGGAAAAATGTAACAGTAAGTTCGGTAGAAGATACAGAAATTATACAAATAACAGTTACAAATAAAAATGCATTAGATGCAAAAAATATTGCAAACCAAATTGCAAAAATTTTCTCTGAAAGAGTTTCAGAAATTTACAATATAAATAACGTATATATTGTAGACGAAGCAGAAGAAGCAACAGCACCATATAATATATCGCATATTAAAGACATAGCAATATTTATAGTAATTGGAATAGTTGTAGCAGTGATATATGTATTGTTAGCAAACTTATTAGACACAACAGTAAAATCTGCAGAGGATATTGAAAAAGAATTGGAGATTTCAGTACTAGCATCAGTCCCTGTATTAAGAGATGAATTAAAAACAAATATCAATAAAGGAGGGGTTTACTAATGCGAAATGAAATTATAACATTTACATCTCCAAAAGCATCAGTATCTGAAATATTCAGAACACTAAGGACAAATGTGCAATTTATGAATGCAAGTAATGAAAGAAAATCAGTATTATTCACAAGTGCACAAGCTGGAGAAGGAAAAAGCTGGATAGCAGCCAACTTAGCAATAACATTTGCACAAGCTGGAAAAAAGGTAATATTAGTAGATACAGACATGAGAAGAGGAAGACAAGATAAAATATTTGATTTACCAAATAATAAAGGGTTATCAAATTACTTAATATTATCAGTAAAAGATTCTCAGGAAGTATTAGGCGAATATATACAACAAACAATGATAGACAACCTATATGTTATAACAGCAGGAATAGTACCACCAAACCCATCTGAACTATTAACTAGCAAAAAAATGATAGACTTAATGAAAATGCTAGAAGAAATAGCAGATGTAGTAATATTTGACTCTACACCTAGCACAATGGTAACAGATGCAATGGTAATTTCAAGATATGTAGGTTCTACAATAATAGTAGCATCACATAAAAAAACAAAAATAGAAACATTAAAATTAATAAAAAGAAACATAGAAAATGTTGGGGGAAGAGTATCAGGAGTTATATTAAATAAAGTGCCTTTAAGCAAAAAAGAATATGGAAAATCATATTACTATGAAAGTTCTGTAGTAATGTCAAACGGAAGAAAAAAATGGTCACCAAATATAGGTAAAGTATTTAATAAAATAAGCAATGTTTCAGAACCTAAAGCTGTTAAAGAAGCAAAGGTAGAAGAAGTTAAGAAAAAACTAGATAAAGTCGATGAAGAAAAAATAAATAAAATAACAAATGAAGCTGGAAATAAAGAAGATCCAGAGTTAAATGTATTATTAAAACAATTATCTAAATATTTAGAATCAAAATAAAAATTATTAAGGAGTTTTGTTTATGATAGATATACATACTCATTTGTTAAATAATGTAGATGATGGCTCAAGAGATGCAATTGAGTCATTAACTAGTTTAAAAATTGCTGAAGAAGCAGGGTTTACAGACATAATATTAACACCACATTATATAGAAGATTATTATGAAAATAATTATGAATATATAAAACCCAAAATAGAAGAACTAAAATTAAAATTATATGATAATAATATATTAATAAAATTGCATCAAGGTAATGAAGTATATATATCTGAAAATATAGGAAAATTAATAAAAAGTAATACAGTATCAAAACTTGCAAAAAGTAAATATTTATTATTTGAATTACCTCAAAAAAGCAAAATATTAACATTAGACAATTTAATAATGGACATTAAATTATCAGGATGTATACCAGTAATGGCACATCCTGAAAGATATATGTTCGTTCAAGAAAATCCAAATGAAGTAGCAAACTTAATTTCAAAAGGTGTACTAATGCAAAGTAATTATGGAAGTATAATTGGCCAATATGGAAAAGAAGCAAATAAAACAATAATACAAATGTTAAAAAATAATATGATTCACTTTTTAGGAACAGACACACATAGACAAGGATATATATATGGTCATTTTTATAAAGTAGAAAGAGAATTTCTAAAATACATTAGTGAAGAAAAATTTATGGAATTAACAACAACTAATGCCAATAACATATTAGAAAACAATGAAATCGAAATAGAAGCTCCAACATTAATAAAGAAAAGATTTTTCTTTTTATAAATTGTAAATAAAAATTATAAAAAACTCTGCAATATGAACTAGCAGAGTTTTTAATTTTTATTAAAATGAGAATTATTAGAATTATTATCAATACCTTTTGTTTGTAAATTTACATAACCTTCACCATTCCACTTTGCTTTCATAGAAAAAAAAGCACCACTAAAAATTGATAGTATAAAAATTGAAAAACTTATAAATATTCCTAATAATATTATTAAAATGATTTTTTTAGCATTTTTCTTTGGTCTGTATAAAATAAGTTGATTTTCCAAAAATAATCACTCCCATAAAATTTAGTAATAATATTAAAAAACATGCATTTATTTAATATTGTAAGTCATGTTAATTTGAAAAACAATTATTACACGATAATTATTTTTTAAATATTCACATTGTTAAATTATACAATGTTTACAGAAAAAAGTAAAGGAAAAATGAAAAAAATGTTGAAAAATAGAAGTAAAAGAATTATAATACTAAAGTTATAAGAATAAAAATTAAGGAGGAACAATTTTGAATATAAAAAAAATACTAAGATATATATTAATAATTTTAATAATAATAAATTGTATTACAATATTTAATTTTTCATCAGAAAGATCGGAAAAATCAGAAAAATCAAGTGGAAAAGTCGTAAATACAATAATAGAAATAAATCCCAAAACAAAAAATTTAAATTACAAAGAGAAAGAAAAAGCAAAAGAAAATATAGTAAAACCTGTTAGAAAGACAGCACATTTTACTATTTATACAAGCTTGGGAATATTAATATTTTTATGTACAAATACATTTGAAATTTCAAACAAAAAAAGAACACTAATAAGTATTATATTAGCATTTATATATGCATGTTCAGATGAAATACATCAATTATATGTTCCAGGAAGAACTGGTCAATTTAAAGATGTATGTATAGATACAAGTGGTGCAATATTTGGAATTTGTTTAGCGTATTTTATTTTAAAAGTAATTTCTTGTCATATAGAAAAAAATAAAAGTTGATTGGAAAAATAATATAATTACACAGATATTTTGTGCTATTGTTCAATTTAAAGGTGGATAGTAATATTATTGATTATAGTAATTATGCAAAAAAATATAAAAAACAGTTGAAAAATATCATATAATATTATATAATCCTGTTTGTCGAAAAAAACAGAAAATGGGGGAAAGTACAAATGGTAAACAGTGACTTGGCAATAATAGGTATGCAAAAGACAAAAAGAGAGGTATTATTATCAAACAAAATATACTATATAGTATCTGTAATAGCAAAAAGAACAATAGATATAACAGCAGGTATAGTAGGAATGTTGATATTAATACCTTTAACAATGATATTATATTTAGTAAAAGTAATGGAACGTGATAAAGGACCATTATTTTTTACGCAAGAAAGAATAGGCAAAGATGGAAAACTATTTAAAATGTACAAATTTAGGACAATGATAATGAATGCAGATGAAGAACTTGAAAAAATCTTAGAAAATAATGAACAAGCAAGAGAAGAATACAGAATACATAAAAAATTAAAAAATGACCCCAGAGTTACAAAAATAGGAAAATTTTTAAGAAAAACAAGTTTAGATGAATTTGCACAATTTGTAAATGTTCTAAAAGGAGAAATGAGTTTAGTAGGTCCAAGACCATATTTACCTAGAGAAAAGGCAGATATGGGCTATTATTATGAGTATGTAATTCAATGCAAACCAGGTATTACAGGTCTTTGGCAAGTATCTGGAAGAAGTGAAGTTTCTTTTGAAGAAAGACTTGAATTGGATTTTAAGTATTATAATAACGAAAGTGTTGTTGGTGATGTTGGTTTGGTTTTAAAAACTGTTGTGAAAACGTTGAAGCATGAGGGGGCTGTGTAGAAGATGGGAAATAAAGAAAAAAATTTGTATAAAAAGAAAAAGATTTGCTTAATCTCATCATCTGGAGGACATTTTGAACAATTATTATGTTTAAGACCTTTAAGTGAAAAAAATGATGTTTTTATTGTTACAGAAAAAACAAAATATAATAAAAATGATAAAAAAATTAATCATTATATAACACAAGTTAATAGAAAAGAACCATTATTTGTATTAAAAATGTTTTGTATATTTGTAAAATCAATTATTATATTTTTAATGGAACGCCCTGACGTAATAATTTGTACTGGTGTACTTTCAGCAATACCAATGTTAGTAATAGGGCATTTTTTAAAAAAGAAAGTTATTTATATTGAATCTTTTGCAAAAATCACTTCACCAACAATGACTGGGGAACTTGTATATAAAAAACATATAGCAGATAGATTTTATGTACAATGGGAATCCATGAAAGAGTTTTATCCAGACGCTATATATTTAGGAGGAATTTATTAAGATGATATTTGTTACATTAGGTTCACAAAAATTTCAATTTAATAGAATGTTGATTGAAATTGATAAATTGATTGATGAAGGAAAAATTACAGAAGAGGTTTTTGCTCAAATAGGAGCATCTGATTATAAACCAAAGAATTTTAAATATAGCGATTTTTTAACTCAAGATGAATTTAAAAATTATATGAAAAATGCTGATTTAGTTATTACACATGCAGGAACTGGTGCAATTGTAACAGCATTAAAAAATGATAAATTAGTTATTGCTATTCCTAGATTGGCAAAATATGGTGAACATGTTGATGATCATCAAGTACAGTTGATTGATGAGTTTAAGGAATTGAATTTTATTGAACCAGTTTATGAGACTGAGCAATTGGCTGATGCTTTGGAGTTGGTTAGAAAGAATAAATATAATAAATATGTTTCTAATACTAGAAATATTATTGAGGATATTGAAAAATTTATAGAAAGTGAGAAAATATAATGAAAAAAGTAAAAGTATATTATGCGAAAGTAGCAAATATGGGAGACATTTTAAATAAAGATGTTATAGAAAAATGTTTTGGTTATAAAGTAGTACGAAGAAATTATTTATTAGGAAAAGTTAGTGGAATTGGAAGTGGATTAGGTAATTTTACTTTAGAGGGACCAACTTGGAAAAGAATTTTAAAAAGATTATCTAATGTTACTTCACCAGATGTAAATATTTGGGGAACTGGATTTGTATGTTACAAAGATAAAGATGAATCTTTATATAAAAGTAAAATTAGATTTTGTGCAGTGCGTGGAGAATTAAGTAAAAAAAGAATTGAAAAATTAACTGGAAAAGATTTAAGTGCCTTACCATTAGGTGATGCTGGAATATTGGCATCAAAATTATTGGAAGATGAGAAAATAGAAAAGAAATATGATGTTGGAATTATAGCACATTATAAGGAAAAGGATGAACCTGTTTTTAAAGAACTATATAATAAATTCAATAATTCTACAATTATTGATGTTCAAGATACTCCATATAATGTAACTAAAAAGATTGCAGAATGTAAGACAATAATTTCAAGTAGTTTACATGGTTTAATTATTGCAGATAGTTTAAGAGTTCCCAATGTACATATTGTGGTTACAAATAACTTATTAGGTGATGGTTTTAAATTTGATGATTATTATTCAGCATATGGTTTAAAACATGAATTTAAAGATATGAATAAAGAGACCGTTAATAGTTTAGAAGAAATAATTGATAATTACAAGTTAACAGACAAAATGGTTGAAGAGAAAAAAATATTGATGTTAAAAGCATTCCCATATCAAAATAATAAATAGGGAGGAAAGTAATGAAGTATTTAATTTTGTTGGATAGAAAATTTCCATATAAATCAGGAGAATCATTTTTAGAGAATGAAATAAATGAAATATCAAAATATTTTGATAAAATTATGATTTTTCCAATAGATGTTGCAATTGATGCAGAAAAAACCAGAGAAATTTTAAGTGAAAATGTTGAACTTTTCCCAACTGGAAAAAAAGATTTTCAAAAAAGTAAAATAGAATATTTATTGGGTTCTAGTAAATTTATTTTTTCTACTAAAAATGAAGCAAAAGGATTAAAAAATAAATTATTTGAATCTTATTATTTATCAATATGTGAAAAAAAGACTGCTGAAATAATGGATGTATTGAAAAAAATTTCATTTACTTCAGATGATGAAGTATATTTATATAGTTATTGGTTATATACTACATCATCTATTGCAGTTGAATTAAAGGATTATTTTAATAAAAAAAATATAAAAAATATTCTGTTTTCTAGAGCACATCGTTTTGATATTTATTTGGAGGAAACAAAATTAAATTATTTACCACAAAGAAATAAATTATTAGAAAACATAGAATATATTTATGCTTGTTCTGATAATGGAGCTAAATATTTAAAAGAAATGTTTAAAAAATATAGTTCTAAAATTGAATGTTCATATTTAGGAACATATGATCATGGAATAAATCAAAAAAGTAATGATAATGTTTTTAGAATTGTATCATGTTCTAGGGTAAGTGATGTAAAGCGTGTTCATCTTATCGCAGAGGCTTTAAAAAGAATTGAAGAAAAAGATGAAAATGTGAAAATTGAATGGACACATATTGGAGCTGGAGAAATGTTTGATAATTTAAAATCAATTATTGATAATTTGAATTTTAAAAATATTAAAATTAATTTAATTGGCGCAATATCAAATGTAGATGTTTATAATTTTTATAATGAGCATCATTCGGATTTGTTTATTAATGTTAGTTCTTCAGAAGGGGTACCTGTTTCAATAATGGAGGCAATAAGTTTTGGAATACCTGTAATTGCTACAAATGCTGGAGGAACAGGAGAAATAGTAGTAAATGATAGAAGTGGTATTTTAATGTCCAAAGATTTTGAATTAGAAGAATTAGTTGAGAATATAATGAAAATTTATAATATGCCATTAAATGAGTATATAGAATTAAGAGAAAAAACAAGAAATTTATGGATAGAAAAGTATCAAGGAAAAAAGAATTATAAGAATTTTGCTAATGAAATATTAAATAAAATAAATTAAAGAAGGGTTTTTATGTTATTGAGTATTATTGTCCCTATATATAATATAGAGATTAAAGTTTTTGAGAGATGTATTAATTCACTAAAAGAATTAAATATAGATGAGTACGAAATTTTATTAATAGATGATGGATCAAAGAAAGAGTATTCTGTATTGTATGATGAATATCTTAAAAAAATAAAAAAATCAAATATACATATTTTTCATAAGAAAAATGGTGGCGTAAGTAGTGCAAGAAATTATGGATTAGAATTAAGTAATGGAAAATATATAATGTTTGTAGATTCGGATGATGAAGTTAACACAAAGGTAATAAATCCAAATATACTTAACAATGATTATGAATATATAATTTTTGACAGAATGGATATAGATGAAAAGAATACTATAAATAAGAGAGAAGAATTAAATTTAAATGCTGGAATAATTAATCCAATTGATATTTTGAAACAATTTTTAGTTTATAATAGGTGCCATACTCCATGGGGAAAAATAATAAAAAAAGATATTTTGAAAAAAAATAATATTTTATTTGATGAAGAATTAATACAAGGTGAAGATGCTATATTTAATTTAAATATAATACTTCAAAAACCTAAAGTATTTTATATTAAAGAGGCAATGTATAAATATTACAATTACAATACAACAGTAAATAATCGTTGGTCAAAGAACCCAGATAAAATGTTTCGAAATTATATTTTTTTATATGATAATAAGTGTGAACTTTTAAAAGAGTGCACGATTAATAAAAAAGAATTAAAAGTTTTTAGTGAAAATTTTATAAGAAATATATTTAGATTGTATAAGAAATCAATGAAATTTTTACCTAATGAAAAAAAATATCTTGAAATATTGGATAAAGAAATTAAAAAAATTAAAATAAAAGATAAGGAATTAGGTGTTTGTGTAAATTTAAAGTCAAAATTCATTTTATTTTTAATAAAATATAGGTTTATAGAAATATTTAAATTTGCATAATTCAGAAGGGTGGAAGTTTATGTATATATATTTAATTATGTTTGGATTGTCGTGTTTTTTTATATATATTGGAGAAAAAAATAATAATAAAAAAATAGGAAAGTTTTTTTATTTTTTTGCATTGATATTACCATGTATTCTTGCTGGAATGAGAGCAAATACGATAGGCACTGATGTGAAAATTTATGGATTACCAATATATAAATGTGCAGAATTTTCTAATGGCTTTACAAATTTTTTAGGAATGTTTGTAAGATCGGCAAAGTATGTTAAAGATTATGAGATTGGTTTTATATTAATTGAGTATTTAGGATGTAAAATATTTAATAGTTTTCAAATAGTATTGTTTTTGATTCAATTATTAATTATTATACCAATTTATTATGGAATAAAGTGTAATGAAGATTTAAAAGGAAAAAAATGTTGGGCTTTTTTGGTATTTTATTTTATGTTTTATAATACAGGCTTAAATTTAATGAGACAGTATATTGGCTTGGCATTCTTATTTTTGGGTACAAATCTTTTATTGTATTCAACTAAAAAAAATAACATAAAATTTTTCATTTGTTTAATCATAGCTTGCTTATTTCATACATCTTCAATTTTAGGAATTTTTATTTTTATAATTTGTAAATTATTAAATTCAAAAAAAGATAAAAAATTAATTATTAGTAATACTATTAAACTTTCGACAAAAAAAATAAAGTTATTTTTAGTGATACTATTTGGATTTAGTTTATTATTTGGAGTGGATTATTTAGTTAGAATTTTAAATAGTTTTGGCTTTTCTTATTATTCACAATATATTGATGGTGAATTAACAAGTGCTAAGAGTTTAATAATTAGAAATTTACCTATGATTATTTTAGTTGTACTTTTATATAAGAATGTTACTAAAAAATTTAAAAATACATATTTTTATGTTGTATGTTTTGTATTAAATTTAATAATCTTACAATTTTCATCTATAAATTTACATGCTGCAAGAATTGCTTTATTTTTTTCAATATTTAATATTGAATTTTATGGCATGTTAGTCAATTGTGTTGAGAGTAAAGATACAAAATTATTAATTAAAATAAGTGTTGTTTTGTATTTAATATTTTATTGGTATTATTCGTTTGTATTTTTAGGTGGATCAGAAACAGTCCCATACAAATTTTATGGATAGGAGAAAATATGGAAAAATTAATTTTTGATTTTAGAGTAAAATTATATAATTTGTTATATAAAATTATTAAATTGCAAAAAATAAATGAGCATTATCATGGTATTATTGAGAAATATATTACTAAAAAAATTCCTAATTCAATTAGAACATGTAATATAAGTAAATCAAATGAAAATATGAATGTTGCAAATAATATTTGGATATTCTGGTGGCAAGGAATAGAAAATGCACCAGAAGTTGTTAAAATATGTGTAGAAAGGATTAAGAAATTAAATAATAATTGTAAAATAATAATACTATCTAAAGATAATTATGATGAATATGTTAATCTTAATGAGAATATTATTAATAAATTTAAAAATAAAAAAATTGGTATTGCACATTTTTCAGATATAGTTCGTGTTAATTTACTTACTAAATATGGTGGATTATGGATGGATGCAACAATGTATGAAACATTAGAAATTCCAGAGGAAATTTTTAACTTAAATTTTTGGAGTATAAAAAGTAATAATCGAAAGACAAAATTTGTGTCAAAAAATAGATGGACAACGTATTGTATTTATATGAAAAAAAATAACATTTTAGCGAATTTTTTGGTAAATGCATTTAATGAATATTATGAAAAGAATGATAAAGTTTGTCATTATTTATTTTTTGATTACTTAATTGATATTGCTTATAATGAAAGCAAAGACATAAAAGAGATGATAGATAATTGCCCAATTAACAATAATGAATGTGAAAATCTACGTAAACATTTAAATGAAAAAAATAATGATTTTACACAAAAAATGTTAGAAAATAATACAGAAACATTCCTTTTTAAATTAACATATAAAATGGAATTTAGTGATGATGTTGATACGGTATATAATACTCAAATAAGGAAGGAAAAGTAATGAAGAAAATTGGAATTGTAACATTAAATGATAATTATAATTATGGAAACAGATTACAAAATTATGCAGTTCAAGAATTTTTACTTGAACATTTTCAAGATATTGATGTTGAAACTATTAGAAATTTTCCTATCACAAATAAAAAATGCGGAAGATTGGAAAATATTATTAGAATAATAAGAAGAAATGGATTTGAATTTAAAAGATATTTAAAGAGTGATAAAAAAAGATTAAAGAATTTTAGAGTTTTTAATAAAAATATTAAATATTCAAAAAAAATTTTTTCGTGGATGCATACGGATTGGTTTAATAAATTTGATTATTTTTTGGTAGGAAGTGATCAAGTATGGAATCCTAATTATAGAATGAGTGATTTAGAATTACTAAAATTTTCTAAAAAAAATAAAAATATAGCTTTTTCTGCAAGTCTTGCAGTAGATGAGATTCCAGAAAATAAAATTCAAAGAGCAAAAGATGGTTTTAATAATTTTGAATATATTTCTGTTAGAGAAAATAGAGGAAAAGAAATTATTGAAAGTTTGACAGGAAGAAATGATATTGAGGTGATTCTAGATCCTACAATGTTAATTGATAGTAAAAAATGGAGTAATTTATCTAAAAAATCTAAAATAATAGCTGAAAATCAAAAATATATTTTAAATTATTTTTTAGGGGAAATTCCAAAAGAATGGAACAATGAGATAAGCCGAATAGCAAAGGAAAATAATTGCAAAATAATAAATATTTTAGATAAAAATGATGCTTATTATCAATGTGGTCCAGAAGAATTTCTTTATTTGGAAAAAAATGCTTTTTTAGTTTGTACTGATTCTTTTCACTCTAGTGTTTTTTCAATTATTTTTAATACGCCTTTTATTGTATTTAATAGAAAACAAAAGAAAATTAAATCGATGAATTCTAGAATTGATACTTTATTAAATAAGTTTGAACTAGAGAATAGAAGATTTGAGGGCAAGATAGAAGATTATATATTGGATAGGAATTTTTCAAATGTTGAAAAGATACTTTCTGTTGAAAGAGAAAGAGCAAAACAGTTTTTACATAAAGCTTTAAAATATTAAATTTAATTTAGGAGGAGAATAATAATGAAAATAGCAGTTGCTGGAACTGGATATGTAGGATTATCAATCGCTACATTATTATCACAAAAAAATGCGGTAGTAGCATTAGATGTTATACCAGAAAAAGTTGAAATGATTAATAATAGAAAATCTCCAATTAGAGATGAAAAAATTGAGGAATTCTTTGCAACAAAAGAACTAAATTTAAAAGCAACTTTAGATTATAAAGAAGCTTTTGAAGGTGCAGAGTTTGTAGTAATTAGTACACCAACAAATTATGATGATGTTACTAATTCATTCGATACATCATCAGTGGAAGATATTATTCAAAAAGTAATTAGTATGAATATTGATACTACTATGGTCGTTAAATCAACAATTCCAGTTGGATTTATTAAATCAATAAGAGCAAAATATAATATTGATAATATTATATTTTCACCAGAATTCTTAAGAGAAGGAAAAGCTTTATATGATAATTTATATCCTTCAAGAATTATTGTTGGAGAAAAAACAGCAAGAGCAGAAAAATTTGCTAATTTATTGAAGGATGCAGCATTAAAAGAAGATATAACAGTTAAATTTATGGATCCAACAGAAGCTGAAGCAGTAAAATTATTTGCAAATACATATTTAGCATTAAGAGTTGCGTATTTTAATGAATTAGATACTTATGCAGAATTAAAAGGATTAAATACTAAAGATATTATTGAAGGTGTTGGACTAGATCCTAGAATTGGTAATCATTATAATAATCCATCATTTGGTTATGGTGGATATTGTTTACCAAAAGATACAAAACAATTATTAGCAAACTTTGAGAATGTACCTCAAAACTTAATAAGAGCTATTGTTAGAGCTAATAGAACTCGTAAACGTCATATAACAGAAATGGTTATGAGAAGAGAACCAGAAATAGTAGGAATTTACAGATTAACTATGAAAAAAGATTCAGATAATTTTAGAGCTAGTGCTATTCAAGGTGTTATTGATAGATTAAAAGAAGAAGATGTTGAAATTATTATTTATGAACCAACATTAACAAAACAGGATTTTAATGGGTGTAAAATAGTAAATGATTTCAAGTTATTTACTGAAGAATCTGATGTTATTTTAGCTAATAGATTGGAAGAAGAGTTAAAAGCTGTAAAAGATAAAGTATATACACGAGATTTATATAGTAGAGATGATTAAAGATTGAAAGGTAAGATTTACTCATAATTATTAAATTTTTCTTTCAACTTTGAGGAGGAGAATAATAATGAAAATAGAAAGAACGAAAAATGCAACTAAAAATATAGTATTTGGTGTAATATTAAAAATGTATCAAATAATTGTTCCGTTTGTAATTAGAACTATATTGATCTATTTTTTGGGTGTAGAATATTTAGGTTTAAATAGTTTGTTTACTTCTATCTTGCAAGTTCTAAATCTTGCAGAATTAGGTGTAGGAAGTGCAATGGTTTTTAGTATGTATAAGCCTATTGCCGAAGATGATTCTAAAAAAATTTGTGCGTTAATGAATTTATACAAAATTTATTATAGAATAATTGGAATTATTGTACTGATATTAGGAGTGATTATATGTCCATTTGTTCCATACTTAATTAAAGGAAAAGTTCCAGCAAATTTAAATGTTTATATTTTATATATTTTAAATTTACTAGCAACGGTTTTTTCATATTGGTTGTTTGCATATAAGAATTCAATTTTGCAAGCTCATCAAAGACAAGATGTAATAAGCAAGGTTACAATTGTAGTAAATACTTTAATGTATATTTTACAAATTATAGGAATTTGTGTTTTTAAAAATTATTATTTATATGTTATATTATTATTATTAGGTCAAATTTTTGTAAATATATTTACAGCTTATGAATCTAATAAACTTTATCCTAATTATGAAGCTAAAGGAAATTTAGATAAAAAAGAGGTAAAAAAGATAAATCAGAGAGTTAAAGATTTAATTACTTCAAAAGTAGGTAGTATAATTATAAATTCAGCTGATTCTATTGTCATTTCGGCTTTTTTGGGTTTATCTACATTAGCAATTTATGAGAACTATTATTATATATTAAAATCTATTATTTCAATGTTAACTGTTATTTTTGCATCTTGTACAGCTGGTATTGGTAATAGTTTAATAGTAGAAACTAATAAAAAAAATTATAATGATTTAAAGAAATTTACCTTTATTATTGCATGGGGAGCTGGTTTTTGTTCAGTTGCATTATTATGTTTATATCAAACTTTTATGAAAATTTGGGTAGGTGAACAATTATTATTAGATTTTTCATGTGTAGTATGTTTTGTAGTATATTTCTTTGTATATGAAATAAATGCTTTATTAAATTTATATAAAGATGCAGCTGGAATTTGGCATAAAGATAGATTTAGACCTTTAGTTACAGCATTATCTAATTTACTTTTAAATTTAATTTTAGTTAATATAATAGGTTTATATGGTGTCTTGCTTTCCACTGTTTTAACTATGTTGGGAATAGGGTTGCCATGGATAATTCATAATTTATTTACTGAGATATTTAAAAATAATTCAAAAGAATATATAAAACGATTATTATATTATTCTTTTGTAACAGTGATTGTTGTGGCAATTACATATTATATTTGTGAAATAGTGAAAGGTGATACTATAATTACATTAATAATAAAAGGTATTATTTGTACTGTAGTTTCAAATATCTTATATTTTGCAGCATATCATAAATTAAATGAATTTGGTGAAACAAAAAAATTATTTTTTAAAATGTTAAAAATAAAAAAATAGAGGGTGTAAACTAGTGATTGAAATAAAAGAAAAGTCAAAATGTTGTGGATGTAATGCGTGTTTCAATATATGTCCACAAAATGCTATTACCATGGTAGCAGATGAAAAAGGATTTAAATATCCAAAAGCTGATACAGAAAAATGTACTTATTGTGGACTTTGCGAAAAAGTATGCCCAATAATGAACAATAAAACAATAGGAAATATCCCAAAAGCTTATGCATGTATTAACAAAAATGATAAAATTCGTATGCAAAGTACTTCTGGTGGTATATTTACATTACTGGCAGCTTCAATAATAAAAGATGGAGGAGTAGTGTTTGGTGCTTGCTTTAATGATGAATTAGGAGTATATCATACATATTGTGAAAGTATTGAAGATTTAAAGAAATTTAGAAGTTCCAAATATTTACAGAGTGATATAGGCTTATCTTATAAAAAAGCTAAGGAATTTTTATGTCAAGGTCGAAAAGTTCTATTTACAGGAACACCTTGTCAAATAGAAGCTTTAAAGTCTTATTTATTAAAGGATTATGAAAATTTATATTTACAAGATATAATCTGTCATGGAGTACCATCACCTCTTGTATGGAAAAAATATAAAGAATACAGAGAAGAAAAAGCTAAATCTAAATTAACCAAAATGTCATTTAGAAGTAAGAAAAATGCAACTTGGTCTGGATATAATATAGATATGGAATTTGCAAATAATATATCGTATGTAAAAAAACATGGTGATGATACATATATGAAAGCTTTTTTTAATCATTTAAGTTTACGTGAATCTTGTACAAATTGTAAATTTAAAAAGAATAATCGTTTATCAGATATAACACTTGCAGATTTCTGGGGAATACAAAATGTAAAACCAGAAATGGATGATGGAAAAGGCACTTCATTAGTTGTTGTAAATTCATTTAAAGGGCAAGAATTATTTGATAGAATAAGAGCAGAAATGCAATGTGAAGAAGTAGAATTTGAAAAAGCAATTAGAGGTAATCCAAGTTTTAATACAATTTCAAAAGCAAATATTAATTCAGATAAATTTTATGAAGAATTAAATAATGGTGAAGATTTCGAAGAGATAGTTAGAAAATATTCACCAAAAGTTTCATTTATGAAAAAAATTATTAGAAAATTAAAAAGACTTATAAAATAAAAAATACCAGGAAGAGCAATAAATGTTCTTCTGCTGTCGTAATCAAACTATTTGCGGAAGAACCATAAAAATGTCACAGATGAAAATATTGATGAAATAAAATGGAATCCAAGAATTATATCAAATATATTAAGAAATGAAACTTATACAGGTAACTTAATTTAAAATAAAAAGAATAAAATAAGTTATAAGTTGAAGAAAAGAATAGATACAAATGTTAAAATAGAAACAAATATACAAATGGTGATGATTATGCTGGAAATTTCGGAAAAGCTATTGACGCAATTCAAATTCAAATAGTATAATGAAATTAGTGGTTGACTTTTAATAAAAAATGATATATAAAAAACATATAATTTGAACAATATTTTAACAACGTTTTTGACAACGTCAGAAACGTTGTTAAAAGTAGGAAAAAACGAACTTGCATTTTTGAAATGAAAATGTCTGAAACACTTGAAAACACAATAAAAACAAGAAAAATGCTTCTATAGCTCAGTAGGTAGAGCACTACCTTGGTAAGGTAGAGGTCACGGGTTCGAATCCCGTTGGAAGCTCCAAACTAAAGAAAAAACATATAATTATAAAAGGGGTTTTTGTATGGAAGAAAAAAATAATAAAAAATTAAAAAATAGAATTATTATTGCGGTAGTGTCTGTTATTGTAGTAGTAGTTACAGTGGTGTCATTAATGTGGTTATATAGTACTGTTTATAATGATAATTTAAAAACTGTTCAAACAAGTTCTAGTAATAAAGATAAGAAAGAAGTTAGTATTGAAGAACAAGATTCGGCAATTAATGTATATGTAGATGAAAATAAAGAAAAAGAAGAAGAAAAAAAAGGTGAAGAAAACAAACAAGAAGAACCTGAGCCAGAGCAAAAAAACGAATTAACAGAAGAGGAAAAACAAAAAATTGCAGAACAGGAAAAACAAAAACAAGAACAACAGAAAAAGAAACAAGAAGAAGAACAAAAAAAATATGTGACAAATTATCCATATTATTTAAAAGTAAATTATACTGCTAATACTGTGACAGCATATGCTAAGGATTCAAATGGCAATTATACAGTTCCAGTAAAGGCTATGATATGCTCAACAGGTGCTGCAACACCAACTTCAGGTGTGTATAGAACATTAAATAAATATAGATGGAAATTATTAATAGGAAATTCATATGGGCAATATTCAACTAGAATAGTTAGTCAAATTTTATTTCATTCTGTTCCATGTGAACGACAATCTGAAGATTCAGTAATTACAAGATATTATGATAGATTAGGAATTACAACATCAATGGGATGTATTAGATTAACTGTTGCAGATGCAAAATGGATTTATGATAATTGTCCATTAGGAACACAGGTTGAATTTTATTCATCATCAAATCCAGGACCATTGGGTAAGCCATCAGCAATAAAAATTACAAATTATGGTTATCCATTAAATAGATGGGATCCTACAGATCCTAATCCAAATAATCCTTGGAAAACTAAAAATATTAATCAAAATAATACAGTAACTGAAACAAACAAGCAAACAAATACTTCAAGTGGAGACAAAAAAGATACAAACACAAATAATAAAACAAATACTTCAAGTGGAGACAAAAAAGATACAAACACAAATAATAAAACAAATACTTCAAGTGGAGACCAAAAAGATACAAACACAAATAATAAAACAAATACTTCAAGTGGAGACCAAAAAAATACAAGCACAGATAATAAAACAAATACTTCAAGTGGAGACAAAAAAGATACAAACACAAATAATAAAACAAATACTTCAAATGGAGACAAAAAAGATACAAACACAAATAATAAAACAAATACTTCAAATGGAGACAAAAAAGATACAAACACAAATA
>CAKPDY010000022.1 GCA_934149165.1 uncultured Clostridia bacterium
AGCAATTTTATTTTGTTATTATCAAAAAAATCCGTAGATAATTTTAACCATTGTAAATTAGCCATATCCTCCTTTCCTCACTTTCTTTTGAATCTAATCTATTGATTCTTGTTCCATTTTTGTTAAATATTCATCTAAAGCTTGTACTCTAAATAAATATTTTCCACCTACTTTAGAACATGGTATTTGTTTTCTTCTTACTAGTTGATTAATTAACCAATAAGAAATTCCTAAATACTCACTTGCTTCTTTCATCGTTAGTGTTGTTCTTTGAATCTTTTGTAATTCCATTCTCCCACCTCCAATCTTTTTTTGTAATTTAATATTGACTTTTGTTAACAAATGTATTATATTGTTTATAGTTAACTTTGTAAATACTTTTCAGGTTATTTTGATAGCAGGTTAACTTTAGCATTTTGAAATAACTGTTAACGGAGGAATTATGAAAGAAGATAAAATAAATAGTAATATACACATCTCTATTACGGCTGATGAAGAAATTAAACATATAACTTTATTGTATGGTGATCCAGATCGTCCATTACCTGAAGGTGTTTCAGTTTTAGATATTATAAAAGATTGCTTAACTGAAGATGAATATAAAGAATATGAAGAATTATTTACTACATATGTACAAACCAAACCTTTTACCAATGAAATAAAAAGAAAAATAGATCGTTTAGATATACCCAAAAAGTTACATTACTATGAACTAGGCGAACTCTCAAATTGTCATTTCTTTATAAAAGACCATTTCTCAATTGATGACAGAGGAACAAATTTAATTAATTTTTTAAATACAAATTTCTCTAATTTTAATGAATATTTTGTTTGGTTTACTAAATTTTTCACTTCTTATATAAAATATTTTGAAAAAAGTGATATAGAAAATTTAAAGGTTGATAAGTCTTATAGTTATAGTGAGATTGAAAATTTAGGAAAAAAATATTTTAAACTAATAAAAAAAGATGCCATAAAAGTTCAAAAGCTTTACTCAGAATTTGTTGACTACATTTTCAATAAACATAGTAGTGAAAATTCAAGAACAATGACTAACAAGATGCGTTTTTACATTTATTACACTTCACATTTTAAAAAATTAAAACAATATGTTACTGATTTTCAAATAGATGATGCTTTTAATTATAAAATTGTTCCTGAATATCTTGAAACTAGTGAAGAAAAATTATTAGAGTTTTTCACGACTGGACAACATTTTGCTGATGTATATGCAGATATTGGTGCAACAAGTCCTAGTATTTATACTATACTTTATATTACACTTTTTCAATTCGTAGAAGAAAATGATTATATAATAAAAAAATGTAAGAATTGTGGTAAATACTTTATAACTGACAATCAAAGAGTTAATTATTGCGATAATTTATTTAAAGGTTCTCAAACCTGCAAAGACATTGGTAATCAAATTGCTCAAAGAATCAAACAAGAAAACGATAAAATTTATGGTAAATACCGTAAGATTTATGCAAAAAAGGCAATGCTAGTAAAACGTAATCCTGATATAGAAGTTTATAAAAAAGATTATGAGAATTGGAAAAAGGAATCCAAAGAATATATGGATGCCGTTAGATGTGAAAAGAAAACTTATGAGGAATTTGATAAATGGTTAGATGAAAATAATTAAAGGAGGTATATCAATGCTTAAAATAACAACAAAATTAGTTAATACAAAAGAAAAAAGAAAAGAAGACAGGTTAAAAAAAATGATCAATTTTAAAAGAGATATTCGACAAAAATTCATAAAACTTTTTCCCCTTTCAGACTATGAACATTCTTTGTATGATGATGATATTTTTACTAATACAGTTGAACCTTTAGATAAAGATCACTTCTTTTATTCTACAGGAAATATTTTTATGCTTGATATATATCCTAAGAGCAAAATCAATGCTTTTATAACTGGTATGGAAAAACTATTATTAGAAAATCCATCAAAAAATATGTTTACTAGAAGTTTTGTCGGTCATGATTTTAGAGAACGAATATTTCGCCATCAAAATTCGAATAATTATTTATCAAGAAGCAATATTGGTTATTGTACACCAAAAAACAAAAAATTAAACAATATACTAGACTACATACAAATTGAAATATTTAATTTTTCAAATGATTATTTTGGTATAAATTTTAATTTAATACTTTCTAAAGAAATGTTGCTAGAAATAAATAACTGTATACATGCTACATCTGGATTTGACTGTGAAAGCTATTATAAATATACCTATAATAAGAAAAAACGTATTGGAAGATCATCTTGTAGCCCAGAATTAATAAAAAGAGCATTACTAAGAGAAAAAATTATTGAAATAAAAATGCGAGCATATAATTTCATTTCAAAATATATTGAACTAAGTAAAATAGGCAAATATTCTCCTATCAGCCTAGATACTTATTATTCTAATATTGAAGATACAAATAATCGCTTTTTATCTGCTTTTGATATGGATTTTACATATTATGATAATAAACATTCTGGATTAACTATATTACATAATGAAAAAGATAAACAAACCTATATAAGTCACGATTTTATTTTAGATTTAACAACTAGTTCTAGGCATATTAATAGATCTAGTAATTTAATGATAATTGACAAAGAAGATAGACATGAAGAAATCTATATAGACTCTAATGAACTAACTAATATATGCATATTTATTTTATATGCAAACTTATTACGAGAATTAAATGAACTTATTTCTGTTGAAAGAAATTTAGTTGAACAAAATTATAATCGCACTGGAATTTTATTTAATAATATATACAGTAAAATAAATAAGAACATTTTCAGATATAATCTTATTTTTAATGAAATTGCTGAATCACATAAAGGTTTCGCTGAACCATATTTAGAAAAACCTTTTAAAAATTTAGATAAATATTACAAAGAAGTATTAGATAAACACTCAATAATAGAAAAAGCTTCGAAAGACAAGATTTCTATTTCTAATTATAATGTAAGCTTTTGCCTATCTATTATATCTATTATTATAGCTATTATTGCTTTGTTTACTTCATTATTTTATGATTCATCTCCCAATTATAATGATGGACTTAAAGAAATTCAGCAAGAACAACAAAGTCTTTATAATCAACTTACTAATATATATAATGAAGAAAAAAAATTAAATAACACAATATCAAATTTCATTAATAAATAATATAAATACTCCTCCCACCCATAGGCATACTTGAAAGGAGGTGAAATAAGTAATGGCTGGGAGTATAGAAAAAAGAGGAAAAAATATTTACAGGCTAACAGTATCTGAAGGATTTGACCTAAACGGAAAACCTATGATACACAGAAAAACAGTACATGGAACTAAAAAGGATGCAGAAGTTGAACTAGCAAAATTTGTTACTGAAGTACAAAATGGTTTAGTAATTGATGGTAAATCTCTTAAATTTTCTGAATTTACTGAAATATGGAAAAGAGATTATGGCTCAAAAGAACTTGCTCCATCAACATATAAACGTTATTGTAGAATGTTAGAAACAAGACTTTTACCATACTTTGGACATTTCTATATTAACAAAATTAAACCAACAGACATTATGAAATTCTATGATTTACTTGAAAAAGATACTCAGTTAGTTAGAAAAAAAGGTAACAATGGTTCAAAAACTAAAAAGCCCTTATCTGGTAAAACCATTTTAGAGCATCACAGATTATTAAGAGCAATGCTTCACAAAGCAGTTTATTGGCAATTAATAGTGGCGAATCCTGCTGAACGTGTTCAACCACCTAAAGCTAGAAAACCAAAAAGAAGATCTTATGATGATGAGCAAACTAAAATATTACTAGAAAATTTAGAACTATTATCTAGCGAAGATACTAAATACAAAGTTGCAATCATCCTTACAGTATTTACTGGTGTTCGTTTAGGCGAGTTAATGGGACTAGAATGGCAAGATGTTGATTTTAAAAATGGAATTATCAGTATTAATCGTTCTAGTCAATATCTATCAGATATGGGAGTTTTCACAAAAGTTCCTAAAACAGAAAGTTCCATTAGAGAAATTGCAATACCGGAATTTATCATTTCTTTACTTGAAGAATATAAATTATGGTATGAAGAGCAAAAATCCTTTTACAGCGAATTATGGACTGATTCTGATAGGTTATTTGTACAAGCTGATGACAAACCTATGCATCCTTCTACGATTAGCAAATGGTTTGTAAAATATGTTGGTCAAATAGGATTACCTGTAATTAATTTTCACGGATTAAGACATACAAATGCAAGTTTACTAGTTGCACAAAATATTGATATAGCAGTAATTTCTGCGAGACTAGGTCATGCACAAATAAGTACTACACTTGACTTTTATGTGCATCCACTACTTTCTCATAATAGAAAAGCTGGCTATGCACTAGAAAACTTATTATTACCAACAAGGTCTTAATTTGAACTTTTTTCTAATTTTCACAAATTACAAATTTTCACGATGTAAAAATGTAAAAAACTTTGAGATTATATATCTCTTTCCCAAAAGTTTTTTACTATAAATTTAAAAATTTTATTGCAATTTACATTATTAAATGATGTTAAAAATTTAAAATATTTATTTATAACATTATAATGTAAGTATAAAATTTTAATGAATTTTTATTGATATTTATGGCATTTGAGGTATTTATTTTACCCAATTTTTACCCAATTCGACATAATATTGCTATTTTTAAGCGTTATTGCAACCAATTTAAATGCATAAAAAAATACCCACAGTCGTTGAAACTGTAAGCATTTATTCTTTGGTTGCGGGGGATAGACTCGAACTTACGACCTTCGGGTTATGAGTTATTTCTGCTTTCTGCATTGGTTCATTTGATTTTCTCTACATTCTTTGATGCATTTTAAAATGTATATATATTCTTCTTTATATTCATCATTAAATACATATGTTTCTTCACACAAAGAATACAATAATTTATTTAACGAATCTCCAATTACTCTCAAGATTTCTTCTATATCTTCATATTTCGTTTCATGTTCCTCATATAATTTTTCAGAATCCATGAAATATTTCTTATCTGTATGAGCTAAATAAACATCTCTATATGTATTTAAATTTTTTATCACTAAATTATTTTCTTCTAATTTCTCTTTTATTAAACAATTCAAGTTTTTCTTCTTTTTCACTTATATTATTAGGCTCATTACAAAAGTAAACTACATTAGCCCTGCATCTATCTATTAGCTTATTTAAATTTTTTTCATTTCTATGATCCACTATCTTTGATATATCTAATAAAGTACTGTTTAACAAACTAACTAAAATAAGTTTTAAAAAGAATGCAATCTGTTGAGTCTCTTTGGAATAAACTTCTGTATTTTCTTTTATATATTTATAGATGTCAAAATATTGTTTTATACCATAATAATAATCTAAATATTTTTCTATTTCATTTTTTAAAGTTTTCTTTTCCATTTTTATATTATCCACTCTTTTATTTTTTAATAATTTATATCTATTACTCATTTCTTGTATTAAATATGCAAACATTCCAACAACTTTTTGTGGTTCTGTAATAACAGGGATCAATAAATGTGGTAATTTACTAAACCTTTTAAAATTAGTTTTTCTAGTATCTACTAAAATTAACTTTACCTCTGATGGGTTGCATTTGTATATAATATCCACTATTATTGTACTTAAAAAATTGCTTTTTCCTGTTCCCGTGCTTCCTGAAACTAATAAATGTGGTAATTGTGTTAAATCTTCAATTACAATATTATCATTAAAATCTTTTCCTAGTATTATAGGAATTTTTTGCCTAGCCTCACACAAACTTTTTGTCTTGTATTAAATCTCCTAACATTAATATCCTAATCTTTATGTTTTATTAAATATATTCCTAAATAAGGTGTTCCATTGACTGCAATTTGGAATTCTACACCTATTGCATTAAAACTTAGTTTTATATCATCTTTATAGCTTTTTATTTTGCTAACTTTGGTTTTACATTTTAAATCAATTACATAAGTTATAGAATTAGTACTTATATATACATCTTTACAATCTATATCAATTTTATAATTTTCAAAAAAATTTTTTATCTTTTTCTTTTCAAGTTCATTTTTCATTTTACTTTCATTGTTATTTTTTATTAATATTTCACTATTTGGAAATTTGTAACTATTTTCTTCCATATTACTCTTCCTTACCATTTAATAATCTTATATTTTCCATATTCAGCATTATAACTTTTAATGCTTACCTTTGCCATTTTTCTTGTTGTGTCTGCTGTACTTTTTATATCCCCAATAACCTCCTCCACCTAATACTCCTAATGTTATAACTCCCGCTACCAAATTTGAACCTTCTTTACTGTTTGTTGCAGTATTATTAGTACTATTATTACTGCTGTTATTACTATCCGTTAATATCTTCACTTTCTCACTATTCTCTGCATTTGGTATTTCATCTATATTTACCATTATCGTACTTTCTTTTCCATTAGAACTCATCGCAGTTATATATACTGTTCCATATTTTTTTGCAAAAACTTCTCCTACTATGCTAACTGTCGCAATACTTTCATCACTTGATTTCCATGTAATACTTTTATCAGTAGCATTATTCGGTGTTATTGAAACAGTTAATTTTTTACTTTCTCCTTCTTTCATATTTGTTACATCTTCATTTATTTTAACGTTTGTAACTGCTATTGTAGTTGGTACAGTAGATGTTGTTTTTGTACTTGATGATGAAGAACCCGATGTACTGCTTTTATTTGCTCCTGAATTAGATGAATATGGACAAACACCATTATTATGCAAATGAGCTGGATGTCCTCCACAATGATAATGATAACTTCCTAAACCACTTTTATTTTTGTTATCATTATGTCCTCCGCTTGAATCTGTTCTTCCAGAATGAGCAAATGAATTTGCTCCTATTGAAATTATGCTTAAAATAGTTAATAAAATTAATAATATTTTTTTCTTACTTTTTATCATATGTATCTCCCCCTTAAGTATAATATCAATACTTTTTTGCAAAGTTTGTCGAATCTTGTCAATAAAATGTAAATTTTGACAAAAAATATAATCTAGTTTTTCTAGATTATATTTTTATATTAAGTTTAAGTAAAATATTAATAAACACAGCAATTGTAAATTATTAAAATAATCCGTTTACTATAATATACATATGATAAATTAAAACTTTGTATTTTTCTACATTGTCATTTATAGCCTTTTACCAACTTTGCCCTTCAGTAGCAAAAAGCTTATTTCTATAATAATTAATTTCCTGTTCTCTTCCATAAATAAAATACTCTGTCTTTTTTGATTTTTCGAAATCAATAATTAATTGGTTAATTTTATCCACAGCATCATTGTCTGAAGTCTTACCATAATCAATTTCTTTTTTTTCTGATAATTTTCTCCAAATTAAAGCAATATTAGGAGCTATTGGCATACAGTATGTATTAATACCTTTAATAACAATAAGAGCAAACTGACATTCAGGTAGTATGAATTTTCTTTCTGTGTCTTCAAGAATAATATAACCTGGTGTATATGTTCTTATTTCTAACATAAGATCTTCCAATTTTCTATTTATGGCATTTCCTTCTTCTAAATATTTAATTAATTGCTTTAAATAAAAATTATGTTCATTTTTTCCTATATTCTCGTGTTTATTGTTTGATTTTTTTCTAAAATCATTGTTTCTAAAACGCTGTATTACAAATATTTTTTCCATTAACTCTATTGAATTCTTTTTTATTCTAAAATCCTTACCAATATTATCTGAAATTACTTTATTTAATTTTCCTAATACGCTTTCAACATTGTCTTTTATATATTTGTCAACAACATCATCATAGTATTCAAGTTCAACAAATACAGAATCTGGATATACTCGTCTTATTTTACCATCTAATATATTTAACTCAGATATTTTATTATCCTTACCACTAAAACGCTTAAGTGTTGCTTTTGGAATTACAATGTGATCTCCTTTTCCCATATCATATCATCTCCTTCACTCCTATTACCATAGCTCCTCTACAAAATCTCACTATTTCCTCACCTTAATCGTCAAATTTCCATAACCATACTTATTTAGTAGCCCCAGCAAGGCTTGACCATCTATCAAAGTAATAGGCTTATCACTTGAAAAATCATATGACTCCTTACCATAAGAACTAGTAGTCACCAATATTCCCTTTGTAGCACCCTCATGAATCATAGTTCCATATAAATCTCTTACAGCTGAAACTGGTACTACATTATTATATCTTTTGGCTTGAATTACAAATTTTCCTCCTCTAATTGGATCATCACCAAAAGCTATTGCATCTACTCCACCATCATGACTTGCCTGAGTTACTTTAACTTCTCCACCATTTACATTAAACATTTTATCAAATAATTCTCTTACAAAATATTCAAAATCTTCCCAAGGCATAGTAGCTAAATTAAATCCATTTAATTCTATATCTGTAACATCTTTACTTTCAATAAATCTAGAATCACTTCTATCTATTTTTTTATAAGGAATTACTGGTGTTATAGACAAAATACTAGGAGCAAAAATCCCCTTTAAACCTTTTATACATTCTTTATAATCAACATTTTTTAAATTGATTTCAGAAAATTTAATTTTACTTGTTTCAAGTGTTATAATACAACTCTCTGCATATTTTCCTGTACTCTTATCAATATATTTTACCCAGCCATTATAAACTATATTGTCTATATTATTCATATCATCAGACAGTATAATTTCTTTAATCGTCTTTAGACAACTCATAAATATAATATCATTATAAAATTTTTCAAATTTTTTATCTGTTAAAGAAATAACATCAATTTCATTTCTTGTACTAACATATTTATGTTGAACAACTCTAGGTACTATCTCTGAATTTGGCAAAAAATATGACACAATCAGAGTTTTGTTTTCTTGTGTATATTGTAATTCAAATTCTTTTGTAAATTCATCAGGCATTTTGCTATTTTTTATTACAAATTCAAAATATTTTTGAATTTGTTTTTCATCATATTTATTATATTTTTCTCTATTTATCTCTACTAATTCATTATTTCTTTTTTGTTTCTCTAAAAACTCCTTTTTAGCTATTTCATAATCATTTTTTTCCTTTTCGAGATTTATATTATATTCTTCTACTCTTTCATCATATAATTTTTTTGCTTCTTTTTCTTTACGTATTCTTATACCCTTTTTCTTCGCTGAAAATATTTCTAAAATATTTCTTTTCGGTACATTAATTTCTTGGCTAATATTTTCAAGTGTTGGTATGCTTAATTTACTTAAAAAATCCATAAAGTTACTCTCATCTATTAAACTATTATAATAATTAATCGAATTTGTAACACTTATCATATTTATTATATTTGAATATATATTTATCCTTTCTTTATCAATTTTAGTCAATTCTTCTGCTTTCGCTTTCATTTCTTCTCTATTTTGTTTGATTTTTTCTCGTTGAATTTTTTCATTCCATATACGTTCCTGATTTTCTATTTTTATACTTAATTCATTTCTTGTTGGTGCACTGATTTCTTTAGTTAGTCCTAAATAATCATTACTTAATACAACTCTATAATAATTTCTATTTGCCATAATTTTCCCCTTCTTAATAACTTATATTAACTAATTATTTCTTAGATTCTTTAATTCTCACAACCTATCATATTTCGTACTAACCCCTCTAGCTTTTTCGACTGGATACTTTCTCTCTGATATTTTCATTTTTTCCAAAATAACTTCCTTAGGATCAACACCAATTTGATGGCACAATAATATACAATAATTCATTACATCAGCTATTTCATACTTCAATTCATCTTTATTATAATTATCTCCCCACTGAAAACATTCTAATAATTCTCCCGCTTCTATTGAAATTGATTTAGCCAAATTTTCCGGTGTATTGAATTGTAACCAATCTCTATCTTCTGCAAATTTCACTATTTTTTCTTCTAACTCTTTCATACCGATTACATCTCCTATACTTTTTTATAACTTTTTCCTACATTTTTATTATATTTTATATTATAACAATATCATATTAAACTATTTTTTACAACTACATTTTTCAGTGAAATCACTACTTTCAAACCTCTGTATTGCTCTGTTTTTTGATTAATTTTCTTTCATTTATTTAAAATTAAACCTTATATATACAAAAATGTGAAATTTCACTTTGAAGCAAAAAGAATAATAGATAGTTTTCCATCTATTACTCTTGCTTTTTTAAATATTCATCTACTAATTCCTCTATTACTTGTGCAAGAGAAATCATTTTTTTCTCTTTCATAGATTTATCAATTCTAACTTGTTCAAGTTTATCTTTTGTTTCTTCCCACATTCTAACTGTTATAAAACGTTTCATATTATGCTACCTCCTCTTGAAGAATTTTTATATATTTTTCAAGAGTATCTATCATAATATCAATTGGTGTATAATTTTTAAGTGTTAAAATGTTTTCTAGAATGGCTGTTGAAAATCCACTTACCATAGCAACATCATTATCAAATTTTGTTGCTGGTACTCCCATTGTATTTCCTGCCACATTCCAGAATATTATCTTAGGTAATTTATATCCTTTTTCTTCAAAAATTTTCTTCCATCCATCAAAACTTGTTCCTTGTTTTGAATATACTCCTTCATCAAATTCCATATCTGAAATTATTATTAAATGTGATGGTAATTCTTCTTGCTTTGTTCTATTTTGTTCCGCTGTGTTTAATAATAATTCAAATACTTTATCTATATCTGTATTTGCAACTTCCCATTCAAAACCACTAACCTTATCAACAATATCTTTACCTACAATATATCTCATTTGTGGATTTTCAGAAAATGTTATAAAGTTGTCTTTAAATGCTCCCTTATTTCTTTCTGCTATGTATATGGCTAAACCAATTGCATTGGACAATGGTAAATTATTAGGTGTTTGCATTGAGCCTGATGTATCTGCAATTACCATTATATTTTTGTTATATCCATTTAATATATCTTTTTGATTTTCCCACATAACATTAAGTAAATCCCTATCTACGGGTAATCCTAGAATTATATTTCTAACTATTTCATAGCAATATAATCCAGTAGTATTTATCTTCTTTTCTCCTTTTTTTACTGCATCTAAGTATTGAATATATTTTTCATTACAATTTCTATTAAAGCTTTTTTTATATTTTAACATTGCTTTTGTAGGCACACTTTCAAAATTGATATTTTCATAATCTTTGTTAGTAAGATTAGTTTCTATCAATTTTAATTTTTTCCTTATTTCTGTTAAGGTTTTTCTATAATCTTTTTCATTAATTCCCAATTTTTTGATTAAATTTTTTGCCATTTCATTTTTTACATTATGAGTCCTATGAGATGGTAACCATTTAGCCAATAGGGATGGATTTTCATTTATTTTGTCTTCTTCTAATTGTTCGTTTATCATTGCAACAACCTGTTTGTCGACTAATGTATCCAATCCCTCTAAAGCATAATCCCATCTACCAAATTTAGGAATTTTAGGTAACACTATTAAAGCCAAATCTTTTTCATTTTGGCATAAATATCTAAAAATTGTTTTAAATAACAATCTTTCACCTTTTCCACTTCTTATGTCTAATAAGTATAACAAATTAGCAAGAGCTAGAGTTTTATCTTCAGCTAATGCTTTTTTATATTTATTTATTATTTCATCTGTATCATTATATCTAGATATTCCTGCAAAAATATCTAAATTAGCATCATATGTAGTGGCATAATATTTTCCGCCTTTTGTATTTGTTATTGTAGTATTTTTTTCAAGATTTTCTAAATAACTCATTGCTCTCACTTTCCTTTCAAAAAAAAAATAACGAGCCACATTATAGACTATCGCCAATTGTATAGGCAACTGACATACCAATTTTCTGATACTATATTGCTGTTAGTGGCTCTAACACAAGACACACTATTCTGATCTATAAACTTACCTATACGTTTATTTTTCTGAATTATAAATACATTTTTCATATTCTTTTAAGGTTTGCTGTTTGTGTCTATGTTTTAGATTATAACACAATGTGTCATTTGTGTCAATGCTATTTTTAAAAAAAGACGAGATTGCCCCGTCTTATTGTTTTATTTACTATTACTATTTGTTTTTACTTTTATATAAATTTCATTACCTTGTTTATCAAAAGAATTTATATCATAACCATATACATAACAAATATATACTTGTTCAGCCAAGTTATTTAACCCGAATAATTTTAGCTTATTTATTTTGCTTTGTAAAATTGTTTTTTCATCCACTAACTTCTCTATTTATTTTTTCTATATATTTAACAATCTTTTTTACCTCTAAATTAGGATTTTTCCACCAATTCGTACTCCAAATTCTGTAAATTTTCCATCCTCTAGATTCAAGATATTTTTGTCTATGATAATCCCTTTCTCTTGCATACTTAGAACTATGATATAATCTACCATCACATTCAATACCTAATATATTCTCTTTACCATCTTTAGACTTAATAACCAAATCGATTCTATATCCACCAACGCCATATTGTGTTTCTACATTATATCCTTGTTCAATTAACTTGTCACAAACTTCTTCTTCAAAAACACTATCAAAAGTCAATTGTTGTTGGTCTGATTCATTTCTGTCTAATAATGATAGTAATTGCGATTTAACTAAATCTTTTTTTCCCTCACTAAGTGCTTTAACATATTCAAGATATTTCTTAAATAATTTAGGTCCATTATTTTTTGTATAATCAACAATTAATTCTTCTGGTTCAATAGATGTTACAACATATATTTTTTCTTTTGCTCTTGATATTGCAACATTAAGTCTATTTTCACCACCATCTTGATTTAACCATCCAAAATTGATTGCCACATGACCTTTTTCATTTTTAGCATAGCCAATACAGAATATTATAATGTCTCTTTCATCTCCTTGTACTGATTCAATATTTTTTACAAAGAAGCTGATATTTTCACCATTAGAATATCTATTTTCTTCGGCAAGCATTTGTGTAGCAAAGTTTGTATCAATCATTTTTTCTTTTTCGATTAAATCTTCTATCAAATTCATTTGTGAAGAGTTGAATGTAATTACACCAATTGTTTCATTATTTTTTCTTGTATTTAATATTTCTTTAACTAGTTTTACTACTTGATTCGCTTCTTGTTCATTTTTCTTATCAATCCACATACCATTTTCAACTTTAATTCTTTCAATAGGTTTTTCGTCTGATTTTTTAGCAAGAGATGTAACCATTAATTTTCCATCATAAAATGCATAATTGGAAAAAGCAATTAATTCTTCGTATTTTGATCTATAATGATAATTTAACATTGTATGTTTATACTTATATCTAGCTGCATCAAGCAAACTTTCATATTCTAAAAATCCATCTGATATTTCATCTTCATCTATTTCGTCTAAAATTCTTCCTTGACCTAGGCTAGATGGCTTTAATTGTTTTTGGTCACCAGCCACAACAACTTTTTTTGCTCTGTAAATCGCTGGAATAGATTTTTCAACATATAATTGAGAAGCTTCGTCAAATATAACCACATCAAACATATTTTTATCAAAAGGCATTATGTCTGAAACAACTTCTGGTGTCATAAGCCAAATTTTTATAGAATCTAACATTTCTAATTTGTATTTTGACATAAACTTGTTAATTGACATTTTTCTTTTTCTATTACACATTTCTTCAATTTTACTCAATTTATTATTACCATCAAGGTTTGATATGTCTTGAAGCAATTGATTAAATGCTAGTTTCTTTGTTAAATCCTTTTTCTCAACAATATTTTTTCTTATATCATTTCTTATATTATCAAAATTATTTATATAACTAATTACATTATTATTATTTTTTTCAAATTTACATATTACATTAAATAAAATGGTATTGTATATATGCTCATTTGCTTCTTTAAATGAGATATTTAATCTATCTTTTAATTCTTCAATAATTCTTACATATTCTTTTTCATTATAATTTAATTTGTCATAAATAAATTTATTTGAAACAAATTCTTGATATGATGGAATAAATTGTTTTATAAAAGGAATATTACTAACAAGTTGTTTTGATATAATCCTCTTATTATACAAGAAATAATTGTTAATAATGTCATTGATTTTTTCTTTTAATTTACCTCTTTCAAATATTTTTTTATAAAAAGGAAACTCATTAAATTCATTTACAAACACTTCTAATTCATTTATTTTTTTTGTTAACTCTATAATTTCAATATCTATTAAATTAGTTTTTATATTTTTAATAAATGCACTAATCTTCAATGTTGATAAATAATCATCAATACATTTTATTGTATCTTCTTCATTAAATAAATTTTTAATTCTTGTTAATTCTGGATATTTAAGTTTTAAAATTGTTTCAGTAATTTTACTATTAACAATTGTATAATCATTTATTTCTTTTTGATTATTTAAATCAAATCTTCTACAAACATTATAAACATTAAACATTGTTGTATCAAAGTCATTAATTTCATAAACTTGTTTGGCTATTGTTTCCAAACATTGAATATCATAATTAATAGTTTTAATTTTACTTTTTATATTTTCAATTGTTTGTGTTTTAGATTCATTTATTTTATATAGTAGTAAATGGTTAGAATTCATTGTATTAATTATTGAATTTAATTGTTCATAAAAACTTTGTTTATTTTCTACGTTATCTATCAATATAGCAAGTTTTGATAACTCTCCTAATCTTGAATAAATAACGTCTAATGCTGTTTTCTTCTCTGAAACCATTAGTACTTTTTTTCCCTGTAATATGCATTGTGAAATAATGCTTGTAATAGTTTGGGATTTACCTGTTCCTGGAGGTCCTTGAACAACTAGTGAATCTGAATTATTAATTTCCTTTAATACTTTTTCTTGTGAAAAATCTAATTCATTTATATAATCAATTTCATTTTCAATTGTTTCCATAGTTTGAGTACTACTTTCAGATTCATTATATGTAACATCAACATTACTTAATATATTTTCCATTCCCAATAATAATTCTTTAATTAATTTTGTGGTATTATTGTCTTGAATCATTTTATGAAAATCTTCATACATTGATGTTACATAAGTTGAATAAATTCCCAGTACCATATATTTTTTTACTTCCAATTCACCATTCTTATACTTAGGAAACTCACTAACTTTGTTTTCTAAAAATTTTTCTATATTACAATCATTATATTGTATATAAAATTTATTTTCACTATAAAAATTAATCATATCATTAATATATGTATCTTCATTAAAATCATCAATAGTATTATCTGGAAGTACTTCATTTTTGCCGTTGAATTTATTATTTGCTAAAATTAAATTTGTATTATATAAAATATCACGGCTAAAATCGTTTTTTAATACAACATTGTCTGATGTTCTATCCATTTTAACTGGAAATAATAATAAAGGTGCTTTTACATTAAAATCTTCTTGTTCCATTTTACCTTGAGCAAAAGGATAAGCAATATATAATTCATTATTACCAGATTCAGTTTCTATTTTGGATACTTGTCTGATTAATTTTAAAATTGTTTTTAATTTATCATCATCAAAATCTTTAATATCCATTATTTTAAAAGTTTTTGTATCTCGAGATAAAATAAACTTTTCTAGTTCATCAGTATTATTTAATAATTTAAATAAATCCAATCCATAATCTTTATTAACTTTACTACTATATAACAATCTATTTCTTCTATTGATATTTATTAATCTATTTTCTAGTTTACTTAATATAATTTTTTCATCATCAGTTATTTCCACACTATCTACTGAAATAAAGTCTTTTATTTCTTTTAAAAAGAATTTCCCATAATTATCAATAAAATTATCACCAATACCACTTATATTAGACATATCTTCCAAAGTTGTTGGTTTGTATTTAACTAATAATCTTAGTGCATCTTCAGTACATATAATTGGTCTTCTACTATTATTATTATCATAGAATTGTTCTTGTAATTTATTCTTTAATTCAAATAATTTTTCATATAAAGAATTATCTTCCTGACTCATATATATTTCTCCTTTAATTAATTTAGATATAACAATAAATTTTTATAACTTAATATATTTTATATCATAAATCGACATTATGCTCAATTAAATCCTTAAAATTTTACCTATAAATTTTTCTTCTTTTTTCGACATAATATTACTTTTAAAAAAGTACCTGAATTTTTCTAATTCAAGTACTTACTTTTTTGTTCTGCTTTTTTAATTTTTTTATTCTATACCTTATCTATCATCATTCACAACATGCACTGGCCAATTCTTTTCCGTTAACACCTTTTTCATAACCTCTGGTCTAATTTCGTATTTCTCAACACTCTCCAAATCTAACCATTCATATTGCAATTCTTTTCTTCCTCGCAATCACATTAAATATATGCCAATGTTTTATATCACCTATACCAGTACATCCATCTTTTTCAATTTCTTTAAACTTTATAATTTCAAAATCTTCAAATAACTCTATAACTTGTTCTTTAGTCAAAAATGTCATTTTTTCTTTTGTTTTTTGCCACTCATCATTAATTCCAAAAAAATTACCAACAAAATATCCGCCTTCTATAATACTTTTATTTATTTTATTCCATAATTCTCTAAAATTGTTTTTATTGCAAAACGGAAGGCTGAAGTTAGCAACTATTAAATTATTGCTTTCTAATTCCAATTTTTCAAATTCCTGTCTTATAAATCTAAACTTCTTAAATTCATCTTTATCTAATTTTTCACAAATCCTTTTCTCAACATTTTCCCTATCTATTGCTAATACATTCCAGCCGTTCTTTATTAAATATACTGTATCTCTTCCTGCACCACAACCAAGTTCAATTGCATTTCCTGGTTCTATATTTAATTCAATAAATTTTTTTACAGTATAAGTAGGCATTGAATTTGTTGTATTATCATAATATTTTTCTATATTATTCATTTAAATTTCTCCTCTCCAATAATTACAAAATACTCTATATGTCGATATAGCACTAGAAGTTTTTTTCATTTTCTGCAACACCTACAACCTCACAACTCTACTCTCCACACTTCTTACAAAATACCTATCATGAGAAACAAACAGCACAGTTCCACTATACTCTTTCAACTGTTCCTCTAACACCTCTCTTGTAGAAATATCAATATGATTAGTAGGTTCATCAAGTATTAATAAATTCACATTTTTCTGCATTAACTTAGCCATTAAAATCTTAACTTTTTCTCCACCAGATAAACTCCCGAACCTTTTTAAAAACCTCTTCACCTCTAAATCCGAATCTCGCAAGTTTATTTCTGCACTCAGTTTCAGACATGTTACTTCCTTCAATAAAAAAATTAAATATACTTGCATCATCATTTTCAAACGCAATCTCCTGTGGAATATATCCAATTCTTACAGATTCACCTATTTTAACAATACCATCATATTCTTTATCAATTCCTGCAATAATCTTAAGCAATGTGCTTTTTCCACAACCATTTCTTCCTGATAAACAAACCTTTTCTCCATAATAAATATTTAAATTAATTCCTTCAAAAACATACTTTTCACCATATCTTTTCCACAGTTTTTCCACTTTTACTACATCTTTTCCAGAACGTTCTTTACACACAAATTGTAAATTTGTGTTTTTAACTTTTTTTGTTTCTTCACAATCTTTATATTCAAATTTCTTCAAAGATTGAACATTATTCATATATTTGTTATCTTCTATATCTTCGTTCCATTCAATATTCTTACATTTATAATCTTTTTTCTTTCCTCCGTAATTCCGTCCTTACTCTCTCTAGCTTGCTTTTTTCAACTTTATCAACTAACTCCATTTTTTCCAATCTTTTTTCTATACTCTTTGCCCTTTTGAAAAACATTTCATTTCCAGCAAGCTCTCCAAATTTTCTCAAAGATTTTATAGATTCCTTCATTTTTTCAATCTGTTTTTGCTGATTTTTATATATTTCGAATTCCGCTAAAGTTCGTCTTTCATCTTCTTTTAAAAAGTATGAATAATTCCCAAAATAAATTTTTTCTTTTCCATTTTCAATTAAAATAGTTTTTGTTGTTACCTCATCTAAAAAATATCTATCATGTGATACTACGATAATTGTGCCATTGTAATTACTTAAAAATTTTTCTAACCACTCCATTGCCTCTATATCTAAATGATTTGTAGGCTCATCTAATAGTAATATTTCGGGCTCTTTTAGTAAAATTGCTGCTAAATTAACTATCGTTTTCTGCCCTCCACTTAAACTATTATAATTTTGATTCAGAAAATCTTTAGAAAATTTAAACCCTGAACAAATTTTATTGTATTTTTCTGTTAAATCATACCCATTCATTGCAATATATTTTTCCTGCAAATTCCCATACTTTTTCAAAATTCTGTTTAATTCATCTTCACTCGAAATGTTTTCTAGCATTTTCTCAAGTAATTGCATTTCTTTTTCAACTTGAAAATATTCTTCAAAACTTTTTCTCAAAAACATATCTACAGAAACATCATTTTTTTCTTTGCAATAAATCTGCTTTAAATAACCAATTGATGCACCTTTTCTAATGCTCACACTTCCGCTATCTGGATTCTCTGTTTTATTAATAATGTTTAAAGCAGTGGTTTTTCCACAACCATTAACTCCAATTAAGCTAACTCTTTCCCCAGTTTTAATTTGAAAACTTAAGCCATTTAGAATGTTTTTCAGACCATAATTTTTCTTTATATTATTCAATTCAATTTCTATCATAATTATATCTCCTTATTTATAAATTTCATTTATTTTTAAAATTTTTCAATTTAAAAAACTTCAAATAACGAGATATAACGCTATATATCTATTTTTTATACTATTACAACTTATATATAGCCTTAATCTCGTTGTAATAGTTCACAGCCAAAGCCCCTATGCTTTATTTTTGTAGCATAGTCCATTCTTCTACACATACTACATCACCTCCTTATATATAATACTTAAGAATAAAACTTTCTATCAAACACACAACTAATTGAATATCCGCAAAGCCTCTATTCCTCTATAATATCAAAAAGTTTTAATGTACCGTATATTTCAAAAAACTCTCCTTCACCACAAAACACATTCAGAGAAAGAAATTTTTTCTCTCTTATAATAAATACATTAAATTATTTATAATTTCGTTCACAGCATCATCATCTAATATAAAATCAATATTAACAAAACCTATCTCCGGTCTTAAACCATCTTTATTATGAAAATCTGAGCCTACTGTCACAAACAGGTTATTTTCCTTTGCAAATTTGTTCCATTTTTTCATTTCATTTATTTTATTATTGTTACGGTCAACATATAAATAATTTGCCTCCAACCCATCTGGTTTCATATCTGCTATTATTTCTAATATATCCTCATCAGTTAAATTATCTTCAGAGTTCTCACTACTTACCTGTAATCTGCTTCTATTTAACGCTTGCTGTAATTCCTTAGAAAAATTAAATTCTGTAAAAGCTGCTAGAAAATCATAAATATAATTATATAGCTCATCGTCATATTGCCAATCTTTTCTGTATGACTTTGGATAAATCGGCAAATATGGGCAATTCTTCTCTTCTTTTGCTATTCTTAATACATCTGTCACTTGTTCAATTAAATGTCTTAATTTAGAATATTCTATAATATGTGTATCTATTGGCAAAAATATTTTCGGCATTATTCCATATTTTAATTCTTGTGAAATTCTTAATATATCATTTATTGATAAAATAGGATTTTCATCAGATAGAGAAAAATATAAAGCATAAAATTTTACTTTTGTTTATTCTTGTTATTATTGTAAACATCTAAAGTTTCATATATTTAGTATCTTTTTGCACTTTTTTGCATAAAATACTACTAGAATTGTTGACAATTTTTATTATATTATAGTATAATAATTATAACTCAACTACCAAGTTGTAGTAGGAGATTCTGGAAACGTCATTGATAACTAAGTCAATGGCGTTTTCTGCATTTTATATTTTTCATATTTTTTTATGTATTTCTTCATTGCATTATCGTATTCAATGTAATATCCTGTTATTAATAAATTGTAGCTTTTCCTTTTCTCCAATATAACTAAAAATCTTGCATCCTTAAATAAAAAATATGATTTAATATTCTTTTTATAGTATTCTTCAAAATATAGTACTTTATGACAATCAGCGCAATTTTCATTACATTTATAATTATCTATAATTGCTTTATTCCATCCTATTCTTTCAGCTCTTCTTGGATCAGGTATTCTATCATTTGGGTTGTCAGATTTATGAAACTCATCTTTATGAGTTAAGTGTATAAATGTATGTTCATACTTTCCATCCATTGGAGCTCTTCTAAAATTAACATTTTTTCCTTCAAATATAGGTTTATTATCTATAAAATCATTTTTAAATATCTTATAAATTTCATCTAAATATTCATTCCATTTTGCATAATCCTTACATTCCACTATTCTAGGTAACCACTTACACTTATCCAATGTTATCACCAACTTTCAAGTTAATACAAAATAAATTAAACTTTTTTTCTGATAACATTGTATTTTTAGTTAATGAATATCCACTTCTATCTATAACATGCATCATTAATTCTTTTTTAGCCCAACTAGATTCTTCTTCATCATAAACTTTTCTATTTCTGTACCCTATTGCACCAATCAATAAATCAGCTAGCTGCATTATTACACTTTCCTCTGAGTTCATTGATTGTATGTTTTTTATTAAATTAAATTCATAATCCATTAATTTAAAGCATAAATATTTTTTGACTCCTTCTACTTTACTAGCACTTTTGGTATCTTTAATATCTAAGTAAATATAATTTTCCTGTTTTGGCTCTACTAAATTTATTAATAAATAATAATACATTTTATAATACCAATCATCATGCGTCTGATTAAATAATTTATGATTTAATTGTGTTTTATCTATAATTAATGCTCTAAATCTTAAATCATCATTTTCAAAAAAGTAATCTACTAATTCTTTATAATATTCTAATTTTGATGGTGAAACTTTATTCCATTTTATTTCCGCTCTATATGGAATATTAAACTTACTTTTTATATTTAATATATCTCTTTTTATAGCTTTTCTGTTGCTCTTTTCACATATTATTCCACCTAACACCATATACTTTTGCTTATCATGTTCTAGATGACAACTCTCATCACAATATATATTATATTTCATTTGGATTACCTCCCCATTTCACTAATTAATCTATTCTTTATCTTTTATTTGCTATTGAATTATATTATACAACCATTTTCTCTATAATTACAGACCTTTTTCAAAAATACTTTTATATTCTAAAGGAATTATATCTTCATATACTAAAATATATTAATTATTTACCTGTCTATTATCATGATAATATCCAAAATACCATTTTTCAAATTCACATTTTTTAGATATTTCTTGCAAATAATCAGTTAAATAATCCTTTTTAAATCTTCCCTCTCCAAGTATAACTTGTATATCTGTTCAAATCATACTTTTACTTTTTATTATATGAATTTATTAATCTTCAAATCTGATACATATTTATAGTTATTTATTTTTGTATGTTATATATAGCACTAATAGCTTCTTTGACTGCCTGCTGAGGTGTTATTACATTAATACATTTTAACCTATTTCTATCATCTATAAATGTATTAGCAAGTTTTTTCGCCCATCCATCAAAATTTGAGACAGTAATTATAGGAATTCCAGCTTGATATGCAATTGCCATCTCTGTTAAAGTTCCTGATCCGCCACCAATTGCAATAATAACATCACAAGATAAAACTAATGTAAATTCTCTGCCACCGCCGATTTCTAATCCACATGGTATTAATACATCAGGTCTGAACTCTCCATATATTTCCTTATCTTTTCCTCCAGTCACACCAACTGTTAAACCTCCGTTTTTTTTAGCTTCAATAGCTGCATTTGTTGAAAGTGAACTGTATTCTTTTTCAGCACCATATACTAAAATATTATCACTTTTAGCAACCAATTCCCCTACCTTTTTAGCAAATTCTAATGCTTCTTTACTATAATTCAAATCAGCGGCTGAACCCATTATCCCTATTTGGATTTTTTTCATCATATATCAATCCTTTCCTTAAAACATCTAATATTCTTTCTTTACCATTTGTGTCCTTTATCTTTTCTGGTAAATTTTTCATATATATCGGTCTTCCTGTATTATCTTTAATTTTTTTCCATAAATACAGTGATCTTAATAAACAACTATTTGAGAAAAAAGTTTCATATTTTTTTGGAATTGATACTCTTTCTGCTGGATTTCCAAATGGTTCGAAATAAGGAGCCTTATACATTATTCCTTTTTTATCAACAACCGATATTCCCGATTGAGCTATTCCTAAATAAAAATCTCTTTCGCAAATCTGATCTATTACATCTGTACCAAGCAAGTACCCACATTTTAATCCTCTATCCATATTTTTCATTAAAGTATCTATATGCTTCTACTGTTGAAATACAAGCTCTAATGCCTTATCAGTTGAATTTAAAACCAATTTATGGTAAAATTATTGTAATTGTTAGAGTGGTTTTAGCCGCCTCCTGGTATTAAAAATTTAAAATTTTCCATCTTGCTCTTCCTTTCTAAAAAATATAAATGGTAACTAAAACTATAAAAAATAATTCAATGATTTTTATTACAAAAAGAGCTATGTAGATTTTTTATTAAAAACCTACATAGCTCTTTACTTACACATTGTAGGTACGAACATTAGCACTCGTACCTACGTATAAATTACGCTATACAAGTGCTCCTACAATGATGATGTAATTCTATTCTTATGATATCTATTTTCATAATGACAACCTTCTTTTTTTATAGTCTTGAGTTGGCTCAATTGTGGGATGGAATACGGAATTTGAATCCACGACCTTTGGAGCCACAATCCAGTGCTCTAACCAGCTGAGCTAATTCCACCACCGTTTAATTATAAAATACACATTTCGTGTAACTGATGTACAGCATAACAACTTTTATTTTATTTGTCAATACTTTTTTCCATTATTTCATGAAAACTTCCTTGTTCCAAAAATCCTGCAATACTCCCATATCACCACAAACTTCAGTACCTGTGCTACAGCTAAAGCAAACAAAACACCATATAAATCTGCAATCCAACCAACTAAAATAGCAAACACACTATACAAAGCACTACCAACAAGCGACTTCAATGACCCCATGCTACTTCTATACTCATCTTTATATAACTTTTGTGAAATATCACTTTTAGCCACATCTGATGGAAACACTGAATTTGTAACCATTATAATAGGAGACCACACATTATTAAAAAATAAGCTTACCCAATTTGATAAAATACTAAAAAAACTAGAAAATATAATAACCTTCTTATTCCCCCACTTTTTCAGAATTTTTTCACTAAACCAACTTCCACAAAAAGCTCCTATATTAGCTAAAATACTGGGTATTCCCACTGCCCACATTGGCCATACCATTTCATAAAACTTGCTTCTAAATTGAAAAGTTGCCTCACCTATTCCATCTGAAATTCCATCAGCAATAATTTGCCTTTTTAGAATTTTATTTTCTTTTACTAATTTCACAACCTTTTTTGCCTGTTCAAAAACATTTTCTTCTTCAGGTGAATATCTTTTCACATCTTTTAACTTAAACGATAAAATCACTTCAAAAACCCTTGGAATAATAGACACAATCATTATAACTTTTATTGATGTAAAATATGCCACAATTATTCCACATATTGTGCTTAAAATTCCTGCCACATAATACATAGAATTTGTTTTTCCAATATATTTTCTATATTCTGATTCTTTTCCAACCTCTTTTAATGTATCATAAATAAATGCCTGATTATTTCCGCTAAAAAACGCTATTTCTAGTCCTTCAAATATTGCCATACATATTAGTCCCATGTATGAGCTTGAAAATGCTAAGATAATTGCATAAATAAGTGAATTTATACACCCAAGTATTACAGTGTTTTTTCTTCCTATTTTATCAGCTATTAATCCAGTTGGAAATTCTAAAATTGCAGATGCTATCATTGTTATACTAAAAATACTCATTCCTAAGACCATTGAGCCTGTTATTTGTGTGTAATAAATTATTGCAAATGCTCCATATAGTTTAAAGTCCATTAGTAAATTTAGCACTCCCATTATTTTTATATTTGACATTACTGAATATTTTTTATGTGTATTTTCATTTGTAATAATTCCTTTTGATTTTTTCCAAATTTTTTTGTTCATTTTGTTAACTCTCCTTCATTTAGCTTAAATTTTAAGCTAAATAGAGCAACAAATTTTCAGTCCTAATACATAAATATTACAAAAGGCAGGTACCACAAATAAGTAACCTGTCTTGCAAATACTTCATATATATTTTATATAAAATAAGTTTTAGTATAATTATTATGTGCTCTATTTAGTTTAAAATCACTTTTTTATTAAATTTAATTTCAATTTTAAAACT
>CAKPDY010000023.1 GCA_934149165.1 uncultured Clostridia bacterium
AAAAAGTGTTGAAACAATCGGCAATATTGGATTAGAAAAAAAGAGAAAAAAATTGCCTACTTTTACTTGACACAAACCCTTATCAGTAATATTTCCTAATTATCTTTACATCACCAAAAACTTTTGATATTATATAAATGAAAATGAAAAATAGTTACTATTATAGAATAATAAAAAATTTGTAACATAACAAAAAATCAAAAGAAGAGGAATAAAAAATGGATAGTAGAAAAGTGCTAAAGTATTGGTATGATATGGAATTTTTTTCTCCATCAGTTCCAATGGTTAACAAAGAAACAATATACGTAAAAAATGATGATGATAAAATAAGATGGAAAAAATCTAAGGAATATGAGTTATCTTATGAAGTTTATTTAGGTAAAATTTATGTTGATGATTTGGTTAAACAAATTATAAAGAGTGCAAAATTGCATAAAAAAACTAATGAGATTGAACAAGATAATACAGTGTGTTGTTTAGGTGCATTTAAAGTATTTGATAATAAAAAGATTGTACCAGGTTCATTTTCAATATCTCCTTTTGTTTATGCTGTATGTAAAATTATAAATTCAAAAAGTATTGATATTGATTTTTCAGAAGAGGAAATTCGTAAAATTAATAGTAAAATTAATGATTATATTAATTGTAATGAAGAGGTAACAAAGGGATATATTTATATTTTATATAATAAGATAATGAAATTAATTGGGTTTAATAGTGAATTTTTAGATTGCTGTGAGACTATTAATACAAAGGCTGTACGAAAAAGAGGTAGTGTTGTTAGTGATAAAAATGATGATAATAAAGATGAAAGAAATAGTATTTTAGACAGTTTTTATGCTAGTGACTTGAATTGGATATTAAGTGAACTAAATTCTTCAGATAGTGTTAATGCTTATATTGAGGGATATGTTGCAAATAATAAAAATAGAGTTGAAGTTGAGTCTAGTTTGGAGACTTTAAAAAATATATTATCACCAGAAAAGTATCCAATGGGAAAATGGCCATCTGTATATAGTCCAGCATTAATGCAACAAGTGGCTATAAATATTTCTGTAGATAGAATTAATAAAAAATTTTCTGTAAATGGACCTCCAGGGACTGGAAAAACTACATTATTAAAGGAAATTATTGCGTCAAACGTTGTTGATAGAGCATTTGAAATGTGTAAGTTTGAAAATCCAAGTGATGCGTTTAAAAAAAGTACTTTTAAAACACCATGTAGTAGATTTTCTGAATATTATGAATTGAATTCAAAGGTATCTAAGTATGGTATAATTGTTGCATCTAATAATAATAAAGCTGTTGAAAATATAACTACCCAATTGCCTAAAAAAGATAGTGTTAAAAATTGTAGAACTAATTTGTTTAATTTAAAAAGTGGAGATGAATTATATTATTCTGATTTAGCCAAAAATTTGTTGGATTGTAAAGAAGACTGCTGGGGGCTTATTTCTGCGAGACTTGGAAATAAGAATAATATTAATAAATTTAATAAAACATTATGGTATGATGAAGGTTCTTTAAGGGATAGAAAAGAGAATATTAGTTGGATTGATGCAAAGAATGATTTTTTGAATAAATATAAAGAGGTTGCAAATTTTAAGAGATATATAGGTAGAATAGTCAAAAATACTGAGAAATATGATAAAATGAAAACATATATTAGCAATTTAAATAAAATTGAAAAGTGTATGGAGGCTATTGAAAAGGAGAGAGAAAAACTTTTAAAAGAACAGAATGATTTGGAAAATGATTTAGATTTTCAAGATGAAAGATTGCAAGATATAAAGGAAAGAATGAATGTATTTGAAAAAATTATAAATTCATTTAAAAAAAATGGGAGAGTTATTTCTGTTATAGAAGATAAACTTAAAATTAGGGATAGTTTGGAAAGTAATAAAATTAAATTAGATTGTATGGATGAGGAGTTTTCTAAACTTGAAAAAGAAAAGTCAATACAAGAGGAGAAAATCGAGGAATGTGAGAAATTAGCAGAAAAGATACAGGAATATAAAAATGAGTTTAAGGAAAATTTTGCAGATGAAGAGTTTTGGAATAATGTTTTAGAGAATCCAGATTTTCAAGAAAGGTGTCCTTGGACAAATGAAAGGTTTGATAAATTAAGAGAGGAATTATTTTATTATGCTATAAAACTTCATAAGGCTTTTATTGATAATTCAAAAGAAGTTAAGCATAATTTAGGAGTTTTTGCTAATATAAGTAATTGTGGATTAGAAGATAGGAAAAACGCATATTCTCATATTTTAAATACGTTATTTCTTATTATACCAGTTATTTCAACTACATTTGCATCTATATCAAACTTTTTAAATGGTATTCAAAAAAATGAAATTGGAACATTAATAATAGATGAAGCAGGTCAGGCATCACCAAGTTCTTGTATGGGGGCAATATGGCGTTGTAAAAAGAAAATAATTGTGGGTGATCCACTTCAAGTTGAACCAGTTGTAACTATTCCAAAAGAGTTGTCTAAAATTTTTGCGGATAAGTATAATATTCCAAATGAATATAAAAACTATGAATTGTCTATACAGAATTTGGCAGATAGTATTAATGAATATGGTGGATTTAGAAATAATTTATGGGTTCGGTTGTCCATTAACTGTACATAGAAGATGTATTAGTCCAATGTTTGATATATGTAATAAAATTGCTTATAATAGTAAAATGATTAATAGAACAAAATTGCCAGATAAAAAAGTTGATTTGTTTTTCGAAAAATCTGCATGGATTGATATTCCTGGTAAGGAGGTTAGTAAAAAGAATCATTATGTTCAAGAACAGGGTGAGGTTGTTTTAAATATTATTAGTGATGCTTTGGTGTTAAATAAAAAATTACCAGATATTTTTATTATAAGTCCATTTAAAAGTGTTGTAAATGAAATGAAACTTGCTTTGCGAAAGGCTTTATATAGATTGTTACCAACTAAAAGGTTAATTGTTGAAAAATGGATAGAGGAGAATGTTGGTACAGTACATACTTTTCAGGGAAAAGAGGCAAATGAGGTTATTTTTTTACTTGGGTGTGATGAGAGTTCAATACAGGCTGCAAATTGGGTTGGAAAGAGTGTTAATATGTTGAATGTTGCTGCAAGTAGGGCTAAGTATAGATTTGTGGTTATTGGAGATTTAGAGTTATGGCAAAATGTGAGTTATTTTAATGAGGTTATTTGTAGAATGCACAACTAAAGTTGTTTAGTTGTGCATTTTTGTGGTTTTATGATTTTACAATTGGTCTGCCCAAAAGCAAGAATAAAAGACTTTAAACTATAATACCAAAATTAGATATTTTTTTCTTTTTATATTGAAATTTTGACACTTTATGTTAAAATTAAATTAAAGAAATTTCATTAATATATAATTACTAATCAAACTTTTAATTAGGAGGTGAAAAAATATGATAGTTGTAATGTTATTATTATTTATAGTTTTCTTTGTTATATTTATAATTATAAGTAATAAAATCAATAATGCAAGGTATAGAGCTAAACAAACAATATTAGGAAAAGCGGGGATAGGTAATTCAAATATTATTTCAGCAACAGATAGTGCTATGGAAAAAGGAAAATTGAAAAAGTTCTTAGAAAATCATCCAACATATACTGAAGACAGTATTAAACAACTTATAAAGGATTTTGCAGTTGAAATAACACATCAGAATTTGACGCATTCAGCAGAACAAAAAATTATAGACAAATTATCAAATGATTCTAAAATAACAAAATATTCTAATATGCAAATTGTTGGTTGTAGTATAAACGGATATAACGAAAACGCAAGATTGTTTATGGCAAAAGTTACATTTTCAGATAATAGAGATGAATATATGATGTTTTTAAGATTTCAATTATCGGGAGATGAATTAATATTAACAAAATATCAAATGCAAAAAGGTGTTGCAGTTGGATTTTAGAATTATATAATTAAAAGAATTACAGGGCAAAAAATTTAATTTTTTGCCCTGTAAAAATTAATATATATATTGTTTTTTCACGAGTAAAATAGTAAAATATAAACATATAAATTTAAGAAAATGGAGGAAGAATTTAGAATGTTACAGTTAAAGAACATAAAGAAAAGCTTTAAAACAGGGGATTTCATACAACATGCTTTAAAAGGAATAAGCTTAGATTTTCGTGAAAATGAATTTGTGGCAATACTTGGAACAAGTGGAAGTGGAAAAACTACATTGCTAAATATAATAGGTGGTTTAGACCAATATGATTCAGGAGATTTAATAATAAATGGAAAATCTACAAAAGACTTTAAAAGTAAAAATTGGGATTCATACAGAAATAATTCAGTTGGTTTTATTTTTCAAAGTTATAACTTAATAAGCCATATTTCAGTTTTAGCAAATGTTGAAATGAGTATGACATTAAGTGGAGTTTCATCAAGAGAAAAAAGAAAAAGGGCATTAGATGTATTAGAAAAAGTAGGACTAAAAGACCATGCAAATAAAAAGCCAAATCAATTATCAGGTGGTCAAATGCAAAGAGTTGCTATTGCAAGAGCTTTAGTAAACAATCCAGACATTATTTTAGCAGATGAACCTACAGGTGCATTAGATTCAGAAACTTCAGTACAAATTATGGATTTAATAAAAGAAATTGCTAAGGAAAAATTAGTGATAATGGTAACTCACAATCCAGAACTTGCAAAAGAATATGCAACAAGAATTGTAAATATAAAAGATGGAGAAGTTATAAGTGATTCTAATCCGGTAAGTGAAACTGAAACATTAAATAAAGATTACAAAATGAAGAAAACTTCAATGGGATTTTTCTCAGCTTTAAAACTATCTTTTACAAATATATGGACCAAAAAAGGAAGAACATTACTTACTTCTTTTGCATCAAGTATTGGTATAATAGGAATAGCTATAATACTAAGTTTATCATCTGGGTTTCAAATTAAAATAGATGAATACATGAAAGATGCAATGGATAAATTTCCTATAATTATTAATACACAAGTTGCGGAAATTGATGAAGAAACTATGAAAGAACAATCTGATGAGGTTTCAAGTATTATGAAAGGGACTGCAGAATATGCAGATACTGATGAGGTTGTATTATATGATTCAACATTTAGCTCTAAAATACATAAAAACATTATTTCAGATGAATATAGAAGTTATATAGAAAGTGCAGACAAGAATATTTGTAGTAGCATAGGATATATTCATGTTACATCAATGAATGCATTAAGAAAAATTGATAATAAAGTTCAACCAGTTCAATTTTCAGCTGGTATAAACCAACAAGCTCAAAGTACAGCTAATGGTATGACTAATATGTCTGTAACAACATATCCAAAAATGCTTGATAAAAATAGAGATTATTTAAAAGAATATTATGATATATTAGAGGGTGAATATCCAAGCAATACAACTGATGTTGTTTTAGTTGTAGACAATAAAAATAGAGTAGATATTAAAACAATGAAAAATCTAGGTTTTAATACTGAAAGTGGTGAACCAATAAAATTTGAAGACATAGTTGGAACAGAATTAAAAATTGTTTCTAATGATGATTATTATGTTAAAACACAGTATGGTTTTATGCCAAAAAGTAATTATGATGAGATGTATAATTCAGATGATAATATTACATTAAAAATAGTTGGTATTGTAAGATCAAAACCTAGTGTGAAAATATCATTATTAGCAGGAGGAATTGCATATAGTAATGATTTGGCAGAACAAATAATAGATAAAAATATTAATTCAGAAATTGTAAAAGCACAACAAGAGGCAGATTACAATATATTTACAAAAGAGAAATTTCAAGATGAAGATGGAAAAACAAATATGCTTTGGGTTTTAGGAGGAACTAAAATTCCTGCTGCTGCAATTTTATATCCAACATCATTTGATAATAAAGATGAATTAATACAATATTTAGATAAATATAATGAAGGAAAAAATAATGATGATAAAGTAATTTATATGGATTTATCTAAAACACTAACAGGAATGACTTCTGGAATAATGGATGCAATAACTATTGTTTTAGTAGCATTTTCAGCTATTTCATTGGTTGTATCTACAATAATGATTGCAATAATTACATATATTTCTGTTTTAGAAAGAACAAAAGAAATAGGAATTTTACGTGCTATTGGTGCTAGAAAGAAAGATATAACTAGGGTGTTTAATGCAGAAACATTTATTATAGGGTTATGTTCAGGCGGTTTAGGTATTTTGATTGCAAGGTTGATGTTGATTCCGATAAATAGTGTTTTAAAGGAATTGACTGATTTAGAGAATATAGCTGTGTTAAAACCTATTTATGCAGTTTTGTTAGTTGCAATTAGTGTTGGTTTGACTCTAATTGGTGGATGGATTCCTGCTAAGATGGCTGCAAAAAAGGATCCTGTTAAGGCTTTAAGAACAGAGTAGGAGAAATAAAGTGAAATAATGTTATGATAGTTGGAATAGGAATATATAATAAAATTTTAGATGTCCGTTTTGTGCAAGAAACGGACATCTAAAATTTTATTAGTAATATAAATAGCTGTTATTTGATTAATTGTATTCAATTGCCAAAAAACTACGGAAATTAAACAAATATAAATTTTTCAACATTTGTTTACAAATACATAATTCTTAAATTTTTCATATAAATCAAGATATTTTAGCATTTATTAGTATAAAATATATTAAATAAAGTCTAAAAGCTTACGGAAGACACGAAAAAAGCATTTTTGTGTCTAAATATTAAATAAAATGATAATTTTTGTAATAAAAAAATAATATAAATGTAATAAAACTATAAAACTACTAAATCCGTAAATGAGAAGTCAAATTATGCATATTTTGTGATCTTTTCTTTTTTTAGCAAGTATTATAATTTATATATAAGTATTTGAAAAAACAAAAGGAAGGAAGAAAACAGATGGAAGGAATAGTATGCAAATCCAGGTATTCTATAGAAAAAATAGAACAAAAATATTTTTATATAAGTACAAATTTGGTGGATTCCCCAAATATAAAAAGCAGGTATAAAACTAGCTTAATCATAAATGAAAGGGGGACTCAAAATGCAGAATGATAACTTGAAAGAATATATAAAAGGAAAGAATAAGCAAAAAAACAAAAAAATAATAAAGATATCAGCGTTTTTTATAATGATAATAATGTTAGCACTAGCCGCATATAACCTAGTGCTATTTGGCATTCCTGAAGTAGTTAAAACAATAGAATATTTACAATATGCCGATTTGGGTAAAAGTAATTCATCTGAAATAATTAGAGTTAAAGTAAATGACAGATATATTCCATTTGAAGAGGGAAAAACAGAATATAATATTAATGTAGATGCGAATGAGGAATTAATTAATTTGGAATTTGTAAAAGGCAGTGAGGGACAAGTAATATATGGTGCTAATAAATATTCAATGGTAGAAAAGGACAAAGACATTAAATTTACAGTACATTCACCTGATGGTTCAAGCCAAACAGAATATACATTACATATGCACAAAACAGAAAATACTTATTTAAGAAATATAGAAATAAGAGATTTTTCATTAAACGAAGCATTTTCAAAGGATAACTCAACATATACAGCCAATATTTATGATTCTGTAAATGTAATAGAATTAGCTGCTGCAAGTTATGACGAAAATTGTAATATTACAGTTACAACAAATACAAGTGATGATGTATTAAATCAAAGTGGTGGGAACTTTAAAAGTTATCTTGAAAATATACAAATAGGAACAGTAATTACTATTAAAGTAACAAATACAATGACACAAGATGAAAGATTATATACAGTAACATTACAAAAAAAGAATTTACCAAGTGCAACAACTATAGGTGCGGGAACAACTACAACATATAAACCACCTTTTAAGGGAACATATAAAATGGAAGTTTATGGCCAAAGGGGAGGAAATGCTTATATAAAAGGCAGAACTACTCATACAATTTCTTGGTATGTTAGTAGTTCTAGTAGTTCTAAAACTTGTTATCATACTCCTTCAAGCTCACATACTGGAGGAAAAGGTGGATATGCCAGTGGTGAAAAATTATTAAGCAGGACAGATATATTAAATATTACAACAGCTGGGTCAGTATCAGATTATTCTAATTCAGATGTTTCTGTTGATGGAAATAATTCTTATATGTATTCTAGTACTTATTATGGTGGAAATGGTGGAACAAGTTCTATTAAAGTAAATAATTCAGATAGTCAAAAATTACAGGCAAATGGAGGAACTAGAGCATCGGCAAAGTTCACATTTACTCCTAGTCAGTCTGGAGGTTCTAGTGGTGAATCAAGTGCAAGATGTACTAGTAAAATTGGTGACGGAGGAGGAAATGGAAATAATGGAACAGCTAGTGTAAGTGCAAATGTGTTTACAAATGCAAAAGCAACAACTGGAGGTTCATCAGCTTCAAAAGCAGTAATTACACCATTAGCATATGAAGGAAATGAAGATTATAAAAATACTACTTTTCCATTATTAAATATAGAAACATCAGTTGGAGAAATGAAAACGGAATTCAATCCTGCCAACCACGAGTACTATATAGATGTACCATCAAATACACATGATACTATATTAACATTTACAACTATAGAAGGTGCAATTGTTGAAGGTGGAAAAGAACAAACTATTGAAGACTTAAATTTAGGAGACACAACAAAAACAATAAAAATAACAGCAGATGGAGTTACTTATACATATACAATTCATATATTAAGAACAGCATCAGGAGAAAGTAAATTAAAAAATATTATAAGAACATCAAATGGAACAACAGAAAATATACCAAACTTTGATGAAGATAAATACGAATATACAGTAACATTACCATATAATACAAATACTGATCAAGCAATAAGTGCAATTAAATTATTTCCTGGTCAAACTATAACAGGAGAAGAAACTAAAGCTATGACAGGAAGTCCAAGTAAATATGTAATAACAGTAGTGTCAGAAGATGGTAGAAGTAGATCAAAATACAATGTTACATTACAAAGAGAAGCTAGTACAAGATTACAATCATTAAAAATAAATGGATACAGTGTGAGCGATTATAATGATTCAACTTTTGTTTATAGCCATGTAATAGACAAAAATTCTGCAACAGCGGAAGTGGAAGCAATTCCTTGGGATGACGGAGCAAGAGTTGAGGTAAAAGGTGCAGGTTACATAGGTGATGAAGGAAAAATTATTCAAATTAAAGTATCAAAAGATGGTGTTGAAAATACTCTTTATCAAATAGATGTTACAAAAACAAATGCAAAATCAACTAATAATTTTTCATATTCAACTAGCCCAAGAACTTACACAGTTCCAGTTTCAGGTTGGTATAAGATAGAAACCTGGGGGGCTTCAGGAGGAACAACTCAAGGTGATTATAAAAAAATCTATGGAGGTAATGGTGGTTATGCTTCAGCTGAGTATAAATTAGAAGCAGGTGATGTAATTACAGTATGGACTGGTGGAGCTGGAAGTAGTGGTAGAACAGCAGGAACACATTATGGAGGAAAAGGTACATCAAGAAGAAAGAAATTTTTATTTATTACAAATTGGTATCATAATGTTGGTGGTGGCGGTGGAGCTACTGAGGTAAGATTGAATGATAAAATAATTATAATGACAGGTGGTGGCGGTGGATCTGAAGGTTACCGCGATGAACAAGGAGAAGCAGGCGGATATATGTCAAGAGCCTCATATAGTCCACAAGGAATCAGTGGAAGAAATAAAAAAGGTGATGGAGGTGCCGGAGGTGGCTATGTTGGAGGTAAAAGCTACAAAAGTGGTGGAAGTACGTATTTAGCATTACATAATGGATATAGTTCACCTTTAGAAAAACTTAACTCTGAAACAATTAGGAATACAAAAATTGTTGATGGAAATGGATATGCCTGGTCAAACTTTAGTAGACTTTCTTATACTGGAATGCCAAGTCCAAATGGTGGAACTATGAAAGGAAATACTGGTAATGGTTATGTACGAATAACTAAACTTGATAATAATCTAAGTAATGATAATTATCTAAAAGATATTAAAGTAAGCAAAGGAACATTAGAACCAGTATTTGATACAGAAAAAACAGAGTACACATTAACAGTTGGAGAAATAGAAGAAGTAACAATAACAGGTATACCACAAACTGCTAAAGCAAAAGTAAAAGGAAATGGAATACAAAAGCTTAATACAGAAGAAACAAAAGTTGTATTAACAGTAACAGCAGAAAATGGAGATAAAAGAGACTATACAATAACAGTAAAAAGAGATTCATCAACAAATGCCAAACCACAAGATATACAAATAAAAGGAATAAATACAAATGCAATAGATTTCAATAGTGAAAAACATGGAATATTAAGTCCGGAAAGTTTTGATCCAGAAACAAAAGACTACACAATGACAATTCCTTATTCAACATCAAATGTAACATTTGATGTAACAAAAGGACAGCAAAATCAAACTGTAACAGGAGATGGAGAAAGAACTTTAGAAGTTGGAGAAAATACAATAACAATAAAGGTTACAGCAGAAGATGGAGAACATGTAGAAGAATATACATATAAAATTATTAGGGAAGAAGACCATACAGCAAAACTAACAGATCTTATTGTAAAAAATAGCGAAGAAGATATTAGTCAGACAATGGAAACCTTTGAAAAAGAAAAAACTGAATATACAGTAATGGTAAAAAATTCAGTGGAAAAGTTAATGCTAGAAGCAAAAACAGATGCAGAAGAAGCTATTATACAGATAGGAGAAAATTCAAGTAATAAAGGTGATTTAACATTTGAATCTGAAATTAATTTAAATGAAGGAATGAATGATATAAAAGTTACGATAACTTCAAAGGACAATTTAACAACGACATACATTGTACATGCATATAAAGAAATGAAAGACAATGTACTTCTTAAAGAACTTAGTGTAAAAAATGGAGAAAACAATGTTATAATTACACCTAACTTTAACAGATTATTAAATACTTATGAAAGTAGTGTAGAAATAGATGTACATACAGTTAAAATAATTGCAGAAGCAGTAGATGAAAATGCAAAAGTAACAGTATTAAAAGATGAACAAGATGCAACTAATAGAACAGAAGAAGAAATAGAATTACATGCAGGATTAAATACAATAAATATTAATGTAAAAAATGGTGAAAGAACAGGAACATATACAGTAAATATAATAAAAGAAGCATCAAACAACAATTATTTACAAGTATTAGAAATAGAAAATGGTGAATTAGTAACTGAGGGATATGATGAAGAAACAGAGGATTATACTTATGTGTCTGATACTTTTAACAAAGAAAAACAAGAATACACTGTAAAAGTGGCAAGTAATAATGATAAATTGGATTTGATTATTGAGCCAGAAGACAAAAATGCTAAATATGAAGTAATAAATAATGATAGACTTCTAACTGGGGAAAATGAGGTAATCATAAGAGTTACAGCGGAAAATGGAGAAAAAAGAGATTACAAATTAAAAGTAATTAAAGAAGGTTCAAATAATTGTAATTTAATAAATATTACAGTTGATGGAAATAACTTAGAAGGATTTGATAAAGAAATACTTGAATATGCAATAGAAGTAGAAAACAACGCAAAAGAAATAAGTATTTTGGGTGAAAAAGAAGATGTTAGAAGTACAGTTTATGGAAATGGTAAATATACATTACTAGAAGGAGAAAACAGGATTATAATTAATGTTGAAGCAGAAGATGGAACAGAGAAAAATTATACAATTGCGGTAACAAGAAAACAAAGTAGTAATTGTAATTTGAAAAAAGTATTAGTTAACAACAAAATAGAAGCATTAAAACAAGAAGATGATACATATAAAGCAATTGTTTCAAGTGAGTTAGAAGAAATTACTATCGAGGGAATTGCAGAAGACGAAAATGCGACAGTTGAAGGTAACGGAAAACTTGAATTAATAGGAATTGGTAATGTAGAAAAAACATTAACCGTAATCGCAGCAGATGGAACAACTTCAAAAGAGTATACAGTAGTTATAGAAAGAGAAAAATCCGATAATGCACATTTAAAATCTTTATTCGCACAAGAAGGCGGATTAACACCAGAGTTTAATAAAGAAAATTTAAACTATGAAGTAAAAGTTTTGCATAATACAGAAAAACTAACATTGCAAGTTTGCCCTGAAGACAAAATAGCAACTTATGAAATAGATGTAGATGAAACAGTAATTGAAATAGATGGGGAAACTAAGGTAAATGGTGAAAAAACATTAGAAATTCCATTATTGAATAATTCAACAAATATTAGTGTAAAAGTAATGTCAAGTAGTGGAAACACAACATTAACATATAATGTTAAAATTGTAAAACAAGATGATTTTGGAGATCTATGTGACATAACAAATTTGAAAGTATCAAAAGAAGATGGGGAATTACAATATACACCAAACTTTAATGAAAATACACTTTTCTACGAATTAGAAGTACCTTATGAAATTGAAAAAGTGAATGTAGAAGCAATTGCAAAATATATAACAAATTCTGATACTGAGAATCCTGATACAGAAATTTCTAAAAGAGAAGTTACAGTTATTGGTAATGGAGAATATGATTTAAAAATTGGTACAAACATTATTCCAGTTAAAGTAATCGGAAAATATTTAGAAGAGGTAGAAAACAAACCAGAAAGTGCTCAAATAAATAAAGAATATGAAAAAACATACCAAGTCAAAATTACAAGAAAGCTTTCTAATAATGCAAATCTAAGTGAATTAAGTGTAGCAGGAGAAATATTTGAACAAAACTTTGATCCAAATACAACATTATATAACTTAGAAACAAGACAAGCTAAACTTACTATAAATGCAGTACCAGAAGATGATAATGCAAGTTACGAAATAATTTATCCAGAAGAAGCAGACCAAACTGGAAAATTAAAACAGGGTAAAAATATTATAATAGTAAGAGTAACAGCACAAGACAAAAAAACAACAAAAGACTATGTATTAGAAGTATCTAAGTTATCAAATGATAATAATTACCTTGAAAGTTTAGAAATAGATGGATACGGAATAACACCAGAATTTAATAAAAATGAATTACAATACAATGTTCTAATTCCAGAGGAAATGAATTCAATAAATATTAATGCAGTACCAGAAGATTTGGATGCAATAGTTGAAGGCGCAGGAAGTGTGTTAATTTCAGATGACGAACAAACAGTAAATATTAAAGTAATATCTAGTTCAGGAAAAGAAAGAATTTATCAAATAAATGTTTTAAGAGGTCAGTCATCAAATAATTATTTAGAATTGTTAGAAATAAGTTCAGGAGAATTAACACCTGAATTTAGCAAAGAAACAAATGAATATACAGTTGATGTAAAAAGTAATATAGAAAATATTACAGTAACTGGAAAGCCAGAAGATTTAACTGCTACAGTCAAAATCATAAAAGGAGATACACAATATGTAGATGAAAAAGAAGCAGAAAAAGGTATAAAAGTATCTGGAATAATACCACTTGAAGTTGGTGAAAATGAAATAAAAGTGGTTGTGACAGCAGCAGATGGTACAGAAAATATTTACACAATAAAAGTAAAAAAAGAGAAGTCTATAAGCACAAAATTAGATAACTTAGAAATTGAAAATTATGAAATAAAACCTAGTTTTATGAAAGATACTTTAGATTATGTTACTTATGTTGATAACGAAATAGTTGGACTTGACTATGTTGTAAACGAAGGAACAGAAATTGTAGCAGATATAACAAAAACTGGAACAGAGGAAATAGAACCACGTAATGGTAAATTAGTTATTACAACTGAGGATAAAAATGCAATAGTTACAGTTACAGGAAACTCAAATTTTAAAGAAGGAAATAATGATGTAACAATAACTGTTAAATCATTAGAAAATGAAGAAGAAACAATATATACATTAGTAGTTAATAGAAAACCATTTGCAAACAATTTCTTAGAATATTTGCACACAAATAAAGGCACATTAGCTCCAGAATTTAATGAAACAACATTAAATTATGTTATAAATGTTGATAATTCTATAGATAAAATTACATTAGATGCAAAAGCTAAAGATACAAAAGCAGAAGTTTTAATGAAAGATGATGATAAAAAAGTAGGCCAAGCAAAACACGAATATATGTTAAATGTTGGAGATAATGAGATTACTATAGATGTTACAGATGAAAATGGTATTAATAGGAAATATACAGTTAATATAATTAGATCTAAGGATATAAAAGTAGGATTAAAGGATTTACAAGTAAGATTTAATGGAGAATTTACTGAAATTATACCAATGTTTGAAAATGGAATTAAAGACTATGAGGTTACAGCACCAGTTGGAGTAACTATAGCTGAAATCATAGCAGAGCCAATAGTGGATACATGTACTGTTGAAGGAGATGGTGAAGTTTCTATTATAACAGAAGATGGTCAATTAGATGTTGTAAAAGAAATTGTTGTGAAAGCAGAGGATGGCGTAACTACTGAAACTTATACTCTTACAATACACAGAACATTGTCAAATAGTGCAGAACTTATAGAATTATTACCAAGTTCAGGGACACTTAAATATACAGAAAATGAATTAGAAAAGCAATACTTTAAATATAAGCAATATGAGTATAATTTAGAATTAGGTACAGAAGATAAAACATTATCATTTGAGGTGGAAACTGAAGATGTATTTGCAAAAGTATCTGGAATAGAAGAAATGGAAGTACCTTTAGGAAATAGTACAAGAAAAATACTTGTAACAGCTGAAGATGGTACAACTACTAAAGAATATACAATAAATATAAACAGAAATGCATTAAATGATGCAAGATTAAAATCATTACAAATAAAAACATCTGTAGAAGGGGATTACTATACAATTAAACCTGAATTTGAACCTGATGCTTTTGAATATACAGTAATGGTTGAACCAGGAAAAACACAATTAAGTAAGGAAGATATTATTGCAGAACCTATGGTAGAAGGAACTGTTATTACATGTAATAATGTAAGTCTTGAAAATGAAGAAACAAAATTCGAAATTGAAACATTAGCGCCAGATAAAATCACAAAACAAGTTTATACTTTAAAAATAAAGAAGATAGATAGCAATGTTGGATTAGAATATGTAAAAGTAGATGGAAAACAAGTATCATCAGAAGGAAATCCTTTAATATATAACGAATTTATTGATATAAAAGATGAAGTAGAAGTTGAATTAAAAGCATTAAATGAAACTTCAAGGATTGAAGTTATAGAGCCAGAAGTAATAGCTACTACTGAAAAAGGTTTATTGAACTTTACTTTACCAACAACAGAAGAAACAACTAATGTAAAATTTAAAGTGATTTCTGAGTCTGGAGAAGAAATGGAATATTTACTAGTATTAACCAAAAAATCTGATGATAATAGCTTATTAAGTTTAAGCGTGGATGACGAAGTATTACAAGTAAGTGAAGATGGCAAATATTACTACAATATTGATTCTGTTGAAGAAACAGGAAAAGATGTATTAGTAAAAGCTGTCACAAACAATAAATATGCTAATATTCAAATAGACAAAGATGAAGTAAATGTGAATGAAACAAGTAAAAATATACATGTAACACAAAATGCTAATATTAAAGTACTAATTACTGTAACTAGTCAAACAGGAGAAATTAAAGAATATGAATTATACATAAGAACTTTAGAAAATAACACTAGATTAAGTAGAGTAGAGGTTGATAGTAAAGAGGTAACAGACTTTGAAGAAGGAACAAATACTTATACAGCAGAAGTTGAAGTAAAGCAAGATGGAAATAATGATTATGAAATTAATTTAGAAACTGTAACAAAAGAAGCTACTATTGAGCTATATGATGAAAATAGCAAAATAGCTGAAACATCAGAAGAACAAACAGGAAAATTAACATACACTGTTACAAACTTAAATTTAGGTGAAAAAGATTATAAAATAATTGTAAGATTAAGTGATACGATATTTACAGAATATGCATTGAAATTAAATGTAGTAGAAGGTAAGAAAGAAGGTATATTAAAAGGTAGTATTCACACTTCTCCAACAGAAGTAACAACACAAAGCAATATAGCTGATATATATATATATAGCTGTGAAGATACAAAAAATGTTATAAATTGGGATGAAGCAATTGAAAATACTACAAATGGAGTATTAGATGAGTTACATTTAAATTTGAAGGGAATATCAGAAAAAGCAAAGCAAACAACAAAAAGTGACGGAACATTTGAAATTACAATTGAAGAAGGGGAATATGATATTCTAATTGATAAAGAAGGATATTTAGACATAATACATATAAATGTAAAAGTAGAAAAAGACAAAACAGTAGATATAGGAGTGCAAGAATTAACAGCAGGAGATATTAACAAAGATGGAGTTGTAGAGATTTTAGACAAAATATCTATTGGTGAACAAAATGATAAAACAACAAGTGATGTAGACTTTAGATCAGAATGTGACATAAATGATGATGGAATAGTCGACATCCTAGATAAAACAGAAATCAATGGTAACAATGACCAGAGAAGAAAAATAATTAAAAGTGAGGAGGGAGTATAGTGAAAGAAAGATTAACCAAAAAGAAACACATAGCAATTTTAATTATCTTGACAATGGTTTTTCAAATATTTTCACCATTTATAGGATTAACAAACACTGTCTATGCAGATACACCAGCAGGTGCACAAGACAGTGAGCCTGATGGTGCATATTTAGTAATGAATCTTGACAAAAGTGAAGATGCCAGACTAGATTATGAAGATTATAAAATAGCCCATATTACGTTAGAATTAAGAGGAAATCTAGGTTATAGAGGGTTTGATGTCAGTTTTAAATATGATTCTAGTGTAATAAAACCAGCATATAATGCAGGAACGGCAAGAAAACCAAATTATCAAGAAGCAACTACTATGGCGGATTGGGACATCGCTCAATCTGCATGGGGTTCAACTATAAGCTCAAATAATACATGGTTGTTCCCAGATGAAACAAGATTTAGAGTTGAGGGTACAACATACCCAGCAAGAAATCCAGTTGAAGAAGGCTCAGGACTTGTAATTGCAGATATGTATTATTTAGTGCAAGATGGATATACATTAGATAATTTACCTAATAATATCTATACTGTAACACCAGCGGGTTCTTTAATAACTGGTATGAAAGTGGTATATGCTGATGCAAAAAAATGGCTTATGGATCCAAAATATTTTGGAACAGAGAATTTTGCAGAATATGTAGCACCAGAAAAAATTAAAGAAATGACAGTAGATAATTCAAATATGAAAGATACTTATTATGAAGGTGAAACACTTGATTTTGAGAATGCAAATATTACTATTAAATATAATGGTGGTGATATAGAAGAGGAAACAATAACAGTAAGTCAAGCAATTGCAGATGGAAAAATTCAGGCAAGTTCACAAAAAGCAGGAACATCTAAAAAAGTTATATTAACACCTGCAGAAGACTTAAAAGATACGGAAATAGAAGATGTTTTAGCAACAATTAATTACTATTTATTAGATAGTATTTCAAAGCAAACAGATTTATCTATAAATGAATATGTAGATGGAACAAATATAGACTTCACAGGAGCAAAAATAAAGGCGGTTTATACAAATGAAACAGGAATACAAAAAGAAATAGAAAATATTAATGTAAAAGACTTAATAAATAGTAAAGAAATATCTATTATAGATGGTGACGAAAAAGCTGATATTGATAAAACAGTAAATGGAAAACAAACAATTACAATTAATTACCACGGAAAAACTGCTACATTTGAAATAACAGTAAAAGATGGAGTGTCTGGAATTACTTTAGAGCCAGCGCAACCTCAAAACCAAGACTATAATATTGGTGATACAGAATATAAATTTGCAGATACAGATAAAATTATAGTACAAAAAACATCTGGAACAGAAGAAATACTTTTAAGGGATATAGCATCAAGAAGTAACATAAAAATAACTGATTTATCAACATTAACAGCAAATGCTGGAGATAATAAAATAGTTACAATAACATATACAGATGATGAAAATAAAGAGCATACAGCGACATTTACTATTAATGTTAAAAATAGTGTAAAAAGTGCAAAAATTATTGCACCAACAGATACAATATTTGAACATGGAGATAATTTAACATTCAATGGTGGAAAAATAGAATTAACAATGAGAGATAATACAAAACAAACTATAGATATTGATGCAAGTATGGTAAAAGAAGGAAATGGAACACCAAATATGAGTCCTGATGTATCAAACTATGGAAGTGATAATACTTGCAAGAAGACTTTAACAATTAGATATACACCAAAAGGTTTAGCAGAACAAACATTAGATTATGAAATTACAATAAAAAATACTATTGACCATATTACAGTTATACAACCAAATAAAGTAATTTTTGATAAAGATGAAGCTGTAAATTATGATGGTGCAAAAGTTGTTATAGTAAGAAAAGCAAAAAAAGAAACACAAGAAGAAATAGAATTACCAGACAATAGTGTAAAAGTAGAAAACTTTACAACAGATGTTGTAGGAAAAGATAAATTAGCAACAGTAACTTACACAGATTCATTAAATAACAAAGAACATACTGGAAACTTCAAATACACAGTAACAGAAATAGTACAAAAAATAGAAGTTGAAGGAACAATTAAAAAAGAATACAAATATGATGAGCCGTTTAGTGTGGAAGGATTAAAATTAGCAATTACAAGAGGAAATGGACAAGTAAGAAAAGTTGATTTAAATAAAGATTGGATAACAGGATATAATCCAACACCAGACACATTACCAAGTACACAACAATTAACAATTACATATGGTAAAGATAGTGAAGGAAGAGACGTGAAAACAACAATAGATAATGTAATAGTTAAAGATTACGTAAAATCAATTACAGTTACAGGTGTTAAAACAGAATATACTGTAGAAGACACAGAAATTGATAAATCACAAGGTACAGTAAATTTAATTATGGCAAGTGGTGATACTTCAAAAACAGTATCATTAAGTGATGCTAAAGTAACAGTAACAGGTTATGATAACACAAAAGTTGGTAAACAAGAAATTACAGTAACTTATAATAATGGTGTAGATACTGTAGCCCCAGCTACATATGAAGTAAACATTTCAGATAAGTTAATAAATACACAAATTGTAGTACCAACAAAAACAAAATATAACTATGGTGAAGATTTAGAGTTATCTACAGGAAAAATAGTTAAAACATATGCTGTTGGAGGAACTCAAAATATACCTTTGACTTTAGATATGCTAAAGGAATCTGATGGAGTAACGACAGCAAATACAAAACCAGCAAGTTTTGACAATACAAATAAAACCAATAAAACATTAAAGGTAAAATACGAAAATTTAACAGCAGATTATGTAATAGAAATTACTAATGACATTAAAGCAATAACAATAAAAGATGAACCAAAGAAAAACTATACTTGTGGAGAAACAATAGATAGAACAAGAGGAAGTATAGAGGTAACAAGAGCTTTAGGAAAAGAAACAATACCATTTACTAATGCACAAATAATATTAACAGGATTTAAAACAGATGTAGCTTCTACAAATGTTCCTGTAAAGGTACAATATACTGAAAATGGAATAACAAAAGAAACAACATACTCAATAACAGTATCTGATGTGGTTTCATCAATTGAATTAGTTGGAACACCAAAAACAAATTACTATTATGGACAACAGTTAGAAGCACTTAAAATAAATGCTCAAAAAACAGGTGGTTCAAATATAACAAATATACCAGTAACAGATGAAATGATAAGTGGGTATAATCCAACTAGAATAGGAAACCAAGAAGTAACAATTACTTATGGTGGTAAAACAGTAACATTTAATGTAACTGTTAAAGATTATTTAAAATCAATAGAAATTGTAAATATGAAGAAAAATTACAAAATTAATGAAAATATAAACTTAAAAGATACAACTATTACAGAAGTAATGGCAAGTGGAAATAAAGTTACAGGAAAAGTAATTAATGAAAGTATGATTTCAGGATTTGATACATCAACAGCAGGAACAAAACAATTAACAGTAGATTACAAACAAAATGAGTTGGGAGAAGCTATTAAAGCGATTGCAATAATAACAGTAACAGACAGTTTAGCCGGAATTGAAGTAAAAGCATTCCCTAAATCAACTTATAATTATGGAGAAACACTTGATTTAACAGGTGCAATGATTACAGTTATAAACGAAAGTGGAGAAACAGAAGATGTTCAAATTACAAACAGTATGATTTCAGGATATAATGCAAAACCTTCCAAAGGAAATTTTGCAAATAGTGATGAATGTACAGAAATAATTACAATTGCTTATACAAAAGATGATGTTACAAAAACAGTAAAATACCCAATAGTAATAAAAGACTACATGACAGGAATAAAATTACAAGGACTAGAAACAAATTATAACTATGGTGAAGAATTAAAAATATCAAAAGCAACAGTATCAAAAGTATCTGCAAGTGGTAGAGTTTATGATACAGTAGATTTAACAGCTGAAATGATTTCTGGATATAACCCAGAAAAAATAGGAACTCAAACAGTAACAGTAAGTTATGCAGGAAAGACTACTACAGCAAATGTTAAAGTAACAGATAAAGTGTTAGGTATATCAATAGCAAAAGAACCATCAAATAAAGTATTTGAATATGGACAAGCAATTGATGTAACAGGAGCAAAATTAAATGTTATAAAAATGAGTGGAAATGAAGCAATAAATATAACAGAATCAATGATTTCTGGATATAATGCAAACAAGAGTGGAGTTCAAACAGTAACAGTAATTTATGCTGGATTTAAAGCAGAATTTACAGTGACAGTAAAAGAAAAGCCAGAAATTGATAAACCAGATGAAGATATAAACAACCAAGGAGGAAACAACAATCAAGGAGGAAATAGCAACCAAGGAGGAAATAGCAATAATAACCAAAATGCAGATAACAGACAAAATTTAACTGATAAGACTATAAATAATAATTATTATTATAATTATTATTCAAGTGGAAGTACACAGAGTCCAAGTAATTCGGAACTAGATGGAATAGAAAAACAACCAAAACAAGAAGGAACAGAGCCAAAAGAACAAGACCAAAACAAAGACAATAAAGATAATAAAGTAGATGAACCAAAAACAAGAAGTGAAAAACCAACAGCTACATTAGGAGCTAAAGAAGAAAATAAAGATAACTTAAATGTAGTAAAAGGTGGTATTGCTGGAATTATTGCATTAATTGCATTAGCAACAGCAATAGGATTAATTGTAGCAATAAAAAAAGTAGAAATATATACAAAAGTAAATGGTAAATATAAATTAATAGGAAAAGAAAAGCTACAATCAAAAGAAAATGATTTTATCTTAGACTTAAGCAAATATGCAACAAAATATTCTGATCAAATATTTGAGTTAGCATTTAGTAAGAGATTATCTAAGAAAATGAATAACAAAGATATTGTAGTAAAACTTGCAAATAATAAAACAAAAAGAATAAAAGTTAAATATAGTGATGATATATTTACAGCTGAAATATAAAAATCATAATTGCTACGAAAATCAATTATAACAAGAATTTAAATGATTTATGATACATTTTATATGAATAATATAGAAATGTCTTAAATTCAAAATTAAGGTTAATAAAAATTTAGCTAAAAACAAATATATAAAACTTCTGGCACGCACCTTCATATTATATCCGAAGCGTGCAGGGGAAATATGAAGGTAGAAGTTTTGTAATTATAGAAATATATAAATAATTAAAAAATATGTAAAATGCTTTGAATAGCAGTAAAATAATTATGTAAGAATTAAAAAGGTATATAATAATTTAATAATATAAAATTTGTAACTATTGCAACAGTAAAAGCTACAAATATAGTAAAATAAGGTAAATTTAATAAAAATGAACTGCTTTATTAAGTGTACCGTAAAATAAGCGAAAAAAGCCTAAATTAAAAGGTTTATTAAGTGAACCCTAAAATACGGAAAAAAAGCCTAAATTAGAAGGTTTATTAAGTGTGCCCTAAAAAAAGCAAAAAAAGCCTAAATTAGAAGGTTTATTAAGTGTGCCCTAAAAAAAGCAAAAAAAGCCTAAATTAGAAGGTTTATTAAGTGTGCCCTAAAAAAGCAAAAAAAGCCTAAATTGGAAGGTTTATTAAGTGTGCCCTAAAAAAGCGAAAAAAAGCCTAAATTAGAATGTTTATTAAATGAACCCTAAAATACGGAAAAAAAACCTAAATTAGAAGGTTTATTAAGTGTGCCCTAAAAAAGCAAAAAAAGCCTAAATTAAAAGGTTTATTAAGTGAACCCTAAAATACGGAAAAAAAGCCTAAAATTAAAAGGCTTTTTAAGTGTACTCAAAAATAAAAAAAGTTAGTGTTTTTTAATAATTCAATATATATTTTATAATCCAATAAATAGCTGAACAAATATTTTTCCATAAGTTTTACTTTGGATAACACTTATTCCAGTATATTCAAAATCTTTTTCAAGAATATTATCTCTATGAGAAGGTGAATTAATCCATGCATCTATAGCTTTTTCTTCATTAATATTTCCTGCCAAATTTTCACCAGCTATTTTATATTTTACTGTATTATTTTTTAGCATTTCAAATGGTGTTCCTAAATTTTGTGATGTATGAGAAAAATAGTTATTGTTTTCTAAATCATTTGCTTTTAAACTTGCTAATTCTTGTAATTTTCTATCAAACTTTAATGGATTTAATCCATTGGTTTGCCTATAATTATTTATTTGGTTCAATATATTTTGTTCTTCAGCACTTGCATATATACACTCTTCTGTATGGGTATTTATTTTTTGGGCAAGTGTAATATTAATACTCAAAAAAATAAATTCAAATAGTACTAAAGTTATTATAATTTTATTCATAGTTTTCTTTTTCATTTTATACACCCTTTAACTAAAATAATTTTTTCTTATTATTTTTCATATGTATATTTTTTATTCTATGATTAGAAAATCTCTTTAGTGTGTATAAAAACAATAATATTATATCATTTTTCAGAATTATGTCAACATATTAAAGGCAAAAAAAGGTCAAAAACATGAAAAAAATTCTTGGTTTTTAACTTGAACAAAAAAGATATGCACATTTGCATATCTTTTAAAATATTATTTAGATTGTTCAAAATCTTCTACTGGTGTGCCATTTATTCTGGTTATTTCTCCACCTTTTATTTTTATTTCAACACTATTTTTTTTACCAACTATATAATAGTATGATTCATCAAATCTTTTTAAAGACACTACTTCTAATTCCTCTTTATTTATAGTTTCATTTAATTTCTTAAATTGCCTTATAGCAAGTTCTTTTGCTTCGGTCTCTGTAATACATTTATTTTTAGAGATATTAGACTTCACAACTATACTATTTGAGTTATTTTGAATATCATTTATAATTTTAGGTATAAGAAACACTCCTAAAACAAAGATTAGTATTATGCAAGTAGCAATTCCGAATATATATTAATTTCTTTTTCATTTTTGCTTTCTTTAAAAGTTTAAATTCTTTTATAAAATCTGTATTACCAATGTTATCTTTAGTATTTTCCATTTTTGTAGTTACCTCCTAATTAATTTGATAAATAGTATGATTGTAATCATCAAATTTATTATACATAAATTAAATAATAATTTCAATCTTTAACTAAAAAAATATTTCTGTTATA
>CAKPDY010000024.1 GCA_934149165.1 uncultured Clostridia bacterium
AATTAAGTTGCAACTTTATATAATCATAATACCAAAAAAATCTCCATATATCAAGCATTTTCGTGTGTCAAATAAAACTATATTTCGACATAAAGTACTATTCAATTATCGTAAATAAAAAAAACTATTTGGCTGGCATATTAAGCTATGTCAACCAAATAGGAAAATTAAAATGTTCTAAATTTCTTATATTTATTATAAATCAATATAGAAATTACACCTATTACAGAAACTACTAAAATAATTGTTAAATTTGCTCCTGTTTGTGGTAATTTACCACTAGCAAGTGTTTTGTCTATCGTTTTATCTATTGTTTTATTTGTAATTTCATTATTTTTACTTCCATTATTTTCACTTTCATTATTTTTACTTCCATTATTGGTATTTTCATTATCTTTGTTTTTACTATTTGTGTTATCAGAAGATGGTGCTACTACTGTAACAGTACAATTTGCTTTTTTGTTACCATCTTGAGAAGTTACTGTAATAATAGTCGAACCAATTTTTTTGGGTGTAATTTTTCCAGCATTATCTACAGTAGCAACTGTTTCATCACTAGAACTCCAAGTTACTATTTTATTTGTTGTTGTTGTAGGACTAAACGTAGGTGTTAAGGTTAATGTTTCCCCTAATTTTACTTCTTTTGTTTTTGGTAAAGAAATGCTATCTAGTGCAATTTCAGGTTCTAAATTATCAACTAATATGTATCCATATAAATTTTTTATATTATTTCCGGCTAAATAAATCCACATATAATATAATCCTTTATCAGGAACATTTACATTTCTTTGTGTATATCCAAAACCACTATCACTAGTACTTCCATATCCATTCCAATAATTCCATGTATTCCAGTTAGAAGAAGGTGCTTCTGTTTTTAACAATGATTGTAACTCGTTATAATCACCATTATTAGCTTTAATTTCTTTAAATTTAGTTATAACTTTTTCATCAGTTATCTTTTCATATTTATAATATGCTTTACTATTTGCTGCATTCCAAAAATTTACTTGTATATTATTTTCATAACTTAAATTTTTACCATTACTTATTACATTATAATTAGTTATGTTTAAATATGATATTTTTAAATCAATAGGATAATGATCTAAAACCACTTCCTTATTTTCACTTGTTTTATCTCTAATTGTAATATAACCAGTATCCACAGCAGTAATAACATCTGTAAATTCTGTAGTTCCACCTGTAATGTCTACTGTTGCTGTTGTTTCAGTATATTCTGTTATCAAATGCCATTTTGTAACCTCTGCTGCTTGCGTTTTTGTGAATCCAAATTCGTATTCATGAGATTTATCTAGATTCAATCCTGTAAAGTTGTATTTTGAACTTCCATTATTGGCATATATATTTCTAGTTACATCTACGGTAGCATTTGATATATTAGGTAGTATTAACAGTAATGCCAATACAATAAAAGGCAATGTAATATATTTTCTCATTTTTAATTTTCCCCCAATCATCTTTCGTTTATTAAATAAGTTAAGTTTGTCTTACATTTTCACATCATCTTTTTTATGTAAGAATGCATAAGCAACTAAACTTAAAGTACCTATCCACATTGAATAAAAACCTATATTATAATATTTAAATGAATCAATACCTAAAATAGATGTTACATATATAGCAAACAATGCAACCAAAACTGTAGGAATAAGTGAAAATTTAGGATTTTTACATTCTTGTATTTTTCTTCCAATATAGTTATTAAACAAAAATGGTACATATTTTTCTACTAAATCTTTAAATATAAATAGTAAATTAGCTAATGCTAAAAATATTATAATTTTGCCTTCCCAATATCCCCATAAAGAAATAGAGTATTTATATCCAAATATGTTATATTTAACATAAGGTGTAATTGTACCTAATATTAGTCCTATAATTCCTATTGCCCCTAAAATCTTTGTTGTTTTACATTTTTCTATAATATTATTCATGTTTATCTCCCCTTTCTTATATAATATTTAATGTTAAAAACTATTTAAAATTTTTAAATGAATTAAGCATTGTTTCACTTATACTTTGACCACTAACTTTAGTATTATTAGCACCTTCTATTCTTGAATTTGAAAGTCCCCTTTTATGTTTAATTAAATTATCAAATCTTTTTAAATTAAACATTTTTTTCTTTGTTTCTGTTTCATGATGATGTCTAGCGTTTGAATTTCTATATCTTAAATACATTGCAAAGAAATATATAAAACCTGATAATAAAAATATCCATTTATAATCAAAGTCTACTACTAGTGTAGCAATCCAGCCTAATAATTCAACTGCACAAGAAACTCCAAACAATTTTGGCATGTGTATTGGAACGCTTCCCATTGTTTCTTTTGTTCTCGCATTAACAGCCACATAATGCAATACACTATTATTTTCACCTTTTTTCTGTTGGTAACTATATAACCATACTGGTAAATAAGCTGTTTTCCATTGTTTCCCCTTCACATCTAACTGTTCAACTTGCCAATTAACACCACGATCATATTGTTTTATTGTTTCGTTTGCAGCATATCTTGCTATATCTTTGCTTTGCTCATCAACTAATGGTCTTAATTCATCAATATTAGTATCACGTTTTTCTGATGTATAACCTTTTAGGTAATTAGCATTGTATTTAACACTATTTTCTACATCAAATGGCATAATAGCATTTATAACATTGTTAGTTTTGTTTGATTGTTTTTTTAGTTTGTCTGAACTTGATTCAACTGTTAATCCTTCTATTGTTAAATCAAAATCACGTTCAACTTCATATAAATCAGCATCATAATATGTTTTTCTATTATCTCCACTTCCACGAGTGTATCTCCTAACTTCATGCTCTCCATATCCTGAAAAACTAGCATGTGAATTAATATCAACTATCATATAAGGAAAATAAACTCCCATTATATTATCTGTTGTAAATTCTTCTCTAAATTTTGGATGAGCAAAAAATTTTCTTTTTCCAACAAAGTTTTCAATTTGTTGTTTTGCTTCTTCTTTTGTTAAATTAAAAGGTAAAACTACATCTGGAATAGCACCATTTGGAATTTGTTGGTTAACAGATAAAGTATTTCTACACCAGTGACATCTTGCTTGTGTGCTTTCTGCTGTATCAATAACTACCTCCGCACCACAACTACTACATTTGAAAGTCATTACATTTTCAGTATCTTCCACAATATCTTGTGCTCCAGTTCCCATTATTTCACCTTCAAGTTTAGTTATATCTGTTTCCATTCCTTGTATCTTTTCAGGCTCAAATTCATGCCTACAAAAGTTACATCTTAATTTACCAGTTTTGGCATTTACAGATATATCTGTTGATCCACATTGAGGACATTTATTTTGTCCATCTTTTGAACCGCTATCTGTTTTTACAATTTTTGGCTTATCATTATTGTTTAATAATTGATTAATTGCCACTCTTTACACCCCCAAAAGTTTTTTCTTTTGTTCATCATAATCTTCTTGCGTAATAAGTCCATTATCTAACATTTCCTTATATTTTTTTAATTTTTCCATTGGGTCCTCTTGTGGTTGTTGTACAGGTTGTTGTAAACCTCCCATTGCTCCACCTATTGAATTCATTCCCATACCCATAAAGGCCATATTGGTAGCTCCTCCGTTTTCACCAGCAGCTTGGAACCCGCGCGCTACAGCTTGTTGCATAAATGAATTTCCTCTTGCTCCTGATAGGGCATCTGCTTTTTTAACATCACTTAGTAATTTTTTTGTATCTTCATCATATTCAATAGCTTGTATTGCAACCTTAACAATTTCAAGACCTCTATCAGTCCTCCATTGGAATTGTTCCTCAACTGCTTGTGATAAAGATTTTGCAAATCCTATTTGATCCCCTTGTATTCTGGTTATACGATTTCCTTTATCAGGGTCATTTGTATAATTTGAGAATGCACCAGATAAACTACATACAACCTCATTAAACAATTGTGCTCCTGCATCATTATCCATATCAGCAAAATCAAATACTTTACTATCTGATAAATAAGTTGCTGGTACAAAGTTCTTTATAAATAAAATAGGGTCAACTATTTTTAATGTATATGTACCTCTTGTTACTGCACCAACTTGTGCATTCAAGTAGGCATCACTCCAATATATTTCAGCTTGTGTACCAAATTTATTATTTGGTATTTCTTTTAAATTTACATAGAATGCTGTATGTTTAGAGCCTGGTTGACCACCATATTTGAATCTTTCCCAACTTTGAGTAATTAGAGATGATATAATTCCATCTCCTGCAAAAATTGACTTTGCATTTGGATCATCTGATGAAAAGATAAATCCTCCTGGTTCTGCACTACAGCCTGTTATTGCTCCTTCTTGCATTGTAATAAGAGCCATTCCTTCTGGTACAATTATTTTACTTCCATTTGAAATAATGTTGTCTGAACCTTTTGTGTTTGAGCCTCTACCTGCATTTGTACCTTTCGATACTGCTGGATAAATACCAGCTGTTGCTGGAACACCTGGCATAGGAACTATAAAATCTGTCCATTGATCTGCAAATGTTCCTCCAATTGCTCCTGCGAATGCTTTAATAAAACCCATATTTTTTCCTCCTTCTATGATAACTCCAGATTAATTTATAGTTATCTAGTACATTTATACCAAAAGTGTCGAAAATTGTAAATACTTTTTTAATAGTTTACTAATATTTTTTATAAGAATACTAATAATAAACTATTAGTATAGTTAGTAAAACTATTAGAAAACATTATATTTCTTAATAGTATTCTAATAAAAAGTGTTAGTTTTCTTTGTTTACAATTACTTTCAATATAATAAAATATATAAAGTATGGAGGTGTTGATATTGGAATCAGTTGAAGATGATAATAGAAGATTACAAATTGCTAAAAAATTTGGAGCTAATTTGTTACAATTACGAAAACAAAAGGGATATACTCGAGAAGAACTAGCAGAAAAAAGTAACCTTTCAGCAAATTATATTTATGGTTTAGAAAAACGGCACTTATCTACCAGGCTGTATTGCATTAATTGATTTATCAAACGCCTTAGATACAACTACCACTCAATTACTTGACAATTATATGTATAATAAAAGAAATAGTTTTTTAGAAAAAATATCTCAAAATATAGATAAACTCTCAGATAGAGATTTAAGTTTAATTTTAAATATAATAGAATTCTGCAATGAAAATAAAAATTAAAAAAATTTCCTTATTAAACTTCTGTTTAATAAGGAAATTTTTTATTTAGTAATTTTATTTCATAACATACTTCTTAATTCCAAATACGCCTAAACAAATTACCCCAATAACTGCCACAGTCAATCCAATATACATTATTTTCTCACCTGTTCTAACAGTTAACATTACCTTAGCATCATCAATATCATCCTCATCAGGAACCTTATTATTTGGTGTTGAATCTATATCTTTAGTTCCCCAAGAATTATAATCCTTGCTAATTTCTGCAACATTTGTTTTTACTCCTAAATTATCTTTAGAATTAATCCATGTTAAAATAATACTTACTTGTGTACTTTCACCTGGTTGTAACAATACATCTTTAGCAGCATCTGTAACAACTTTTCCATCTACTTCTTTCCATTCTGGATTATCATTTGCAACAAATTTTAATCCTTCTGGTATGTAGTCTGAAATTTCTTTTACATATCCAGGAATTTCGCCTTCATTTGTTACTTTAATTTGATACTCAAATTTTACAGTAACTTTATCTAATTTAGTTTTTGCTAAATCAACTTTTACAACTGGTTCTGGATTTTCATAACCTGTATGACCTGTTTCTTTTACACTTTGTTTTCCATTTTCAACAACAATTGTTTTGCTTACCCATTTTAATAATGATAAATCAAAGTATTTTACTTTAACTTTTTCTGTATCTTGGTCATCATCTGTTTCTATCCATTCATTTGGTGTAGAATCTATATCTTTTACAGGGTTTCCATTTTCATCTGTATCATCTGCAATTTGTGCATAGTTTGTTATTTCTCTATCAGATGTTTCTGGTTCATTTACTTTAAATTCTACTTCAACATATAAGCTGTTTGGTTGTTTCATTGTTTGTATATCAAATGCTTTCAATAAGTTTTCACCAGCATTTGTTTCTTTAGCCTTAGATAAGTAATCTGTTTGAATATATTTTGCTTTTGTTATATCTTGTGTTTTATTACCTTCTTCATCAAGTAATTCCCAACCATATTTATCATTTGTACTTCCATCACCTTTTGTATATTGAACAAATTCTAAACCTTCTGGTATATCATCTTTAATTATACTTGCATATCCATCTGTTGTTCCTTCATTATATACCGCTATTGTGTATGTTACAATATCATTTGTACATACTTCTACTGTTGTTTTATCATGTTCATATACATATTTTCCATCTTCTGTAATTTTGAATTTTGGAACTCTATCAAATTTATTTGTTGCTTCATTTCCGTAAGAGTCTTTTGTTTTTACTGTAGTTATATATTTTCTTAAAGCAAGGTCAAAATATTTTAATTTAATATATTCTACATCTTGGTCATCATCTGTATCTACCCATTTTCCTGGTGTAGAATCTGAATCTTTTACATCTTTTCCGTCTTTATCTGAATGTTTCATAATTTGTGCTTTATTTTCAATTATTTGTGTTGATTTTTCTGGTGTTATAACTCTAAATTGAACTTCTACATATAAACTATTTGGCTCTGTCATTGTTTCTTTATTAAATGCCTTTAATAAATTTGCTCCATCTTTAGTTTCTTTATTTTTTGATAAATAATCTGTTTGAATATATTTTGCTTTTGTTACATCATCTGTTTGTGCTTTATTTTCATCTAATAATACCCATTTATATTTATCATTTATACTTCCATCACCATTTTTGTATTCTACAAATTGTAATCCTTCTGGTATATCGTCCTCAATTACACTTACATATCCATCTGTTGTTCCTTCATTATATACCCTAATTGTATATGTTACTATATCTTTAGTAAATACTTCTACTGGTGTTTTAGTATGTTCATATATATAATTTCCGTTTTTATCAATATTTGTTGTAAATTTAGGTACTCTGTTTGTTATTGCTGTATCATTTACACCTGTTATATATTTTCTTAAACTTAAATCAAATACTTGAACTTTAACTTTTTCAAAGTCATCATCATCTTCTTGTCCAGGTACATATTTTTCATTTAATTCATTATTTTTATATTTTTCCCATTCTTCTTTTGTTGATGGTAATTTTACTTTATTAGGTGAATCTTTATCAACTACTTTTGTGCTATAGTCTTCTGAATATCCATCTTCATATTCTGTAATTTCTGCTATATTTGTTAAAACTGTATCTGCACTTAATTTATCTGAAACTTTACATTGAATTTGGACTTCACAATAGTTTAGCTCTTTTGTATTTGAATCAAATGCTTTAATTACATTTGGATTTTCTTGATTATCTTCTGTTTTTCTATTTTTACCATTTGCTTTTGATAAATATTCAGTAGTTACTGTTCTTCCATCTTCACTTACAGTCCATTCATATTTGTCATTTATACTTCCATCACCTTTTGTATATGTAACAAATTCTAAACCTTCTGGTAAATAATCTGTTATTTTATTTGCATATCCATCTCTTTTACCTTCATTATATACTCTTAATGTGTATGTAATAATTTCTCCTGGGTATACTCCTAAAGGTTGTTTTGCATTATAATATTCTGCTGTACTTTTTGTTCCATCTACTAATGCATCTGTATTAATTTCTGGTGTTTGCCATCTATTAATTTCTGTATCTCCAATTTTTGTAATAAATTTTCTTAAGCTTAAGTCAAAGTCTATAATATTTGGTATAATTAAAGTTACTTCATTATTTTCAACTTGAACTGTTGCTTCTCTTTTTTCACCATTTTCTAATTCTACATCTATAGTTGTTGCTTCTTTATTGTCTTTATTAAATGATGCATAATCAACTTTATATACTTTTTGTTGCTCATCTTCTTTTGTAACTACATATATTGTTATAGGATTTTTTAATTTTATATATCCTTGATATTTATCTGCTAAATATATTTCAGATATTGTATATTCATCAATTTGACCATTTTTTGTTATTTGTACTTTTCCATAATTTGCAACACTGTTACTTAATGTTAATTCTCTATCATCTTGTTGTTTGTCATTTATTTTTGAGCTAACTGTGAATTTTACACCATTTTTAAATATAGTTTTATTATCTGGATTTATTTTTTTAATTTTTAAATTGTAAGCACCTTCAATTTTAGGATTTTCTACTGTTATTTTAATTAAGTTTTTAGAAGTTATTTGTGCAATTATTTTTATTTTTTGTCCATTTTCTAAAGTTTTTTCTACAACATATCTATAACTTTTACCAACTTTTTCTTTTATAGCTTTTGTGTTTCCAACTTTTAATTCTATATCACTTACAGATTTTTCAATTTCTGTATCTGATTTTTTAGTTTCTTTCTTCTTAACTGTTAATACTATTTTCTCATTTTCATTTAATCCCATATAATATCCTGGATTGTTTCCAATATCTTTTTCTGTAATAGTAAATGTATCTGATTTAGAAACATCTCCAATTGTAATTGAAGTACCAACTTGTACAGCCTTTGTTTTATCTGTTATTACATCTTCTTCTTTTTCTGAGTCATTAACAATTGATCTTACATTAAATGTTACTCCACCTAATAGTGTTCCATCAGTTCCTTTTTTTACAAGTTCTACATTATATTCTCCAGTTTTAGTTATTTTTGAGTTTTCTACTTCAACTGACATTTCGTTTTCACCTATTTCTATACTTTTTGCATTTGTAAGATCTGTTGGTTGGTTTGTAGTGTCTAATATAAAGTTCTTTTTATCTGCTGATAATACAGATTTTGCTGTAAATACTATTGGACCTTTTATTGGAATATAATCTTCTGATGGTGCTTGTGTTTCTTCTATTGTTACTTTATATTCTTTTTCTGCTGATGCAATTTCAAGATCTGATATTTCTATTTTACCTTTTTCATTTGTTTCTAAATCTTCTTTATAATATATATCTTTTGTTCCGTCATTAATTTTTACAGTGAATTTTGCACCGCTTAATGTTGTAGTTGATCCTTTTTCATATTTTGTTAAATTTAGGCCAAATTTTCCTGTTGCTTTTGGATTTTCTACTGTTAGAATTATCATTGGACCATTTATTCTAGCACTTACATTTACATCTTTTCCATCAACATTAACAGTTACAAGCTTTATTTTATTACCATATGAATCCTCTGATTCTATTTCTTCATTTTCTCCTACTTTTAATGATATATTATCTATTGAATTTGTAGTTGTAACTCCATCAGGTGATGTATCAGATTTTTTAGTTACTGTTAATTGTATTGGTTCTGTTATTCCTGTATAGTATCCATTAATATTTCCACTATCTACTTCCTGTACAGTAAATACATCAGGAATATTAATATTAGTTTTAGTTATTTGTACTGTACCACCAACTGTTACATATCTGTTTGTTGATTCAAGTTCTCCTAAATCTGTTGCCTCTGTTGCACCATCAACTTGCATTGTAGCGTTAAATTTAAAACCACTCATAACTTTCTGAGTATCTGCAGCTTTTTTTACTAATCTTACTTGATAATATCCACTTTCTTCTGTTTTAGTATTTTCAACATCAACTGTTATTTTATTATTTTCTATTAATACTTGTCTAGCATTTGCAACTTGTGGTGTATTTTCTTCTAATACATAGTTTCCATCATCACCCAGTTTAGATTTTGCTGTAAATTCAATATCATTACTTTTTACATATCCAAATGGTGCTTCTTTTTCTTCAATTTTTACTGTGTATTCTATTCCTTCTTTTTCAATTTCAATACCTTCAGTTTCTATTTCACCTTTTGAATTTGTTGATAAACCATTACCAGTATATATTTCATTTCCAGCATTATCAGTAATTGATATGTTAAATACCGCACCTTCTAGTAATGTATTTTGTGAATCTTTTTCATATTTTACTAATTTTAATTTAAAGTTTCCTGATTTTTCTTCATTAGGTATTTTTATTGTTATATTACCAGTATTTTCATTTATTTCTAATTTTACATTAGAATTATCTGGTGTTATTGTTGTATTAGCTTTATCTATTTTATATAATCCATTTTCATATTTTTTAGCAACCTTCAAAGTAATTTTACCTTCGAATTTATTATATCCTGCTGGAGCTTCTGTTTCTTCAATTGTATATGTATCTGTTATATAATCATTTTCATTGTATTTGCCTACATTACTTCCTGATATCTGAATATTTTTTGCAATATTTGCTATACCATCTACAGTATCAATATCAACTCTACCTATGTCTCGCTTATTTAATGTAATTTCGCCATTTTCAGTATTAATTATCTTATTACAAAATGTTTTATCAATACAAAATCTCGCAGTATCTTTTATTACATTTCCTTTTGAATCAACTTTTTCAATATTAACACTATAAAATCCTCTTCCAACAGCAACAGTATCAAAGTCATCATCATCTTCTTCTCCTGGGTAATATTCAACATTATTATCACTCTCAACACCTTTATCCTTATACCAAGTATCTAAATTTAAATCATCTTTTATTGTGTCTGGTTTTGAGTCTCTATCTTCATTAGATTCATTTTTTTCTTGTATAACAAAATCTCCATCTTTGTTTATAATTCCTCTAACATCATCTGTTATTTCAGCTCTATTTGTTAATAGTTTTGTTTTTCCTGTTATACCTTCAAATGCTGTATCTTCAATTAAACATCTTACTTCAACAAGTTGATTATCAATTAATTTTTCATTATTAGGTACTCTAATTAAATATGAACCACTCGCCCATATACTTGTTGTTGTACCACCAAAATTAGCTGAATTTTGCCAGTTATCTGAAAGTCCACAATCTAAAAATAAGTACTTATTGCCTTCTTTTTTATAAAATATGTTAGTATGGTGCATACCATCTGAACAACCATTACGTACAATTACATCTCCAGGTTGTAAAAAATCATTTCCATTGTTTAAGCTTGAATCATCTTCAAAGCTACTTCCATTATATTTTTTAATTGTACCATTGTCATTATAATAAACTTCTAATCCATATCCATAATATGTGCCATTTTCACAATTTTCTTTCATTGTAAATGTATTTTGTTGTGTAGCAAATTGCTCATATCCTGCTTTCCATAATGCTGCACTTACAAATGATGAACTATCAATTCCTGAAATGTTTGGGGCATTTATATATATATCTTCACTACTTTTTCCACCTACATCACTATATGGAACATTTGAACCACATAATCTTTTATATATATCTTCAGCATATACTACAACTGGTGACGTTTCTTTTGTGTATATAAAATTATCTATACTTCCGCCAGGAATAACTTTTTCACCATTATATTTTATTACTATTTTTCCATTATCAATATCAGATTTATTTGTATCTACCTCATATCCAGCACCTGCTATATCTATAAATTTTAAACCTTTTGGTAAATAATCTGTAATTTCACTTGCATATCCTGCATAATCCAATTTTTTGCCTTCATTATATACCCTAATTTGGTATGTAACAATATCTCCTACACATGCTTTTACTTTATTTTTTGGATGATAATATTCTGCTGTATTATCTTGATTTAATTTAAGTTTTGAATAACTATTTATTTGTGGAATTCTATTACTATAATCTTGTTCCTCTCTGCCAGAATAATTTGATGGTGTTACTTTTACAATATTTTTTCTTAATGCCAAATCGAATTCTCTTTTTCTTTCTTCTACAATTAATCTTTCAAAATCATCATCATCTTCAAATTTTTTAGCTTCATCATCTTCATTTTCATTACTATCATCATAATTATAATTAGTAATATTTTTATCAACAAATGATAAATCATGTGATGATTGTTCTAACAATCCAATTTTTTGTTTATATTTTTCAATTGATGGAACTGTACTACAACCCGAATCAATATCTACACCTACTACACCTGCCTCTATGTAGGTTCCATTAGAATCTATTGAACCATATCTAGTTATTGCTGCAACATTTACTAGTTCTTCATTATCCTCGGCAACATCTGTAACTATACATTCAAACTCTACAGAATATCCTTCTTGTAAAGCACTTTTTCCATCCCATGCTTCTATTTTTTTACCTACATATTTTTCATCTTTTGTATTTATTTCTATTCTTCTTTTTCCATTATTATAATATGGAGTAATTCCTTTACCATTGTTAAACTCTGTATCTGCTAATTCTAAACCATCTGGTAAATAATCCGTAATTTCTCGTACCTCACCATCTACAGTGCTTTCATTGTATATATTAATTTTATATCTAACTATATCTCCCTTTTCTACTTTAACAGCTGTTTTATCCATATTATATATTGCATCTGTTTTACCTCTAAATAAATTCATTGCATATATAGAGCCTTGTCTATTAAATTCTTCTTCCTCTCCCAAAGTTTTTCTTTTAACTAAAACTATTTGTTTTGTTAAACTTAAATCCAATACTTGAACTTTAACTTTTTCAAAGTCATCATCATCTTCTTGACCTTTAAATATGTGCATTCCTCCATCTAATTGATTATCTTGATTTGCTGAATAATTATTCCACTCATCAGTATTATTTTTTTCTGATGGTTTTTCCCAGTTACCTGCTGTTGAATCACGGTCTGTTTCAATTTCAACTCTTTCAGTTTCATTTTCATTATTAATTTGATATTTACTTATTTCTGCCATATTGGTTAAAATACCTTTTGCCCCAGCATCTACTTTACATTTAATATAAATTGTTTGTGAACTTAATATGTCATTTTCAAATGGAGCTATCAAATCAACTTCATTACTACCCAAATATGTAATTTTAATTATGTTGCCCATCCTTTCTACATATTTACTATTTTTATCTGATTCAGAGTATAATGTTACTTTTCCATTTGAACCTTCGTACCATACTTCTTGAACATATAGATTATCTGGTAAATAATCTATAATCTCTGAAGCTGTTGCAGCAGTTTTTCCTTCATTAAATATTTTAATTGCATATGTTACAGTATCACCTATTTTTAATTCAACAGGTGTTTTATTCATAGTGTATTCTGCATTATTGCTACTTGCTATAGTACTAGTATTAATATTACCTAATCTTTTATCAATATCTTCATCATTTACTTTTACTATAACCTTTTTTAATGCTAAATCTACACCATTTTCCAAATCTAAACTAAAAGATTTTTCTTCAGTTTTTGGTGTTCTTGCAAGATTAATTATATTTTGATATTTTACTTTTTCTGTGTCAACTTCATTTGTGTAAAATAATGTTGCTTTTGTAAGTTCCCCATAATTTATATTATATTTTATTTCAATTTTACTTTTATCAACTACATTAGAATCTGATATAATATAAAAATCACCACTATAATTACTTATATTTGCAATTATATTTCCTTGGTTATCTTGTAAACTATAATTTTGTAAACTTTCACCATTTAGTTTTAAATCAAGTGTTATATCATATGAATAATTATTTTCAATTGTAAAAGGTCCAATTTTATTTCCTTCAATTATAACATTATTACCTTTTATTTCAACATTTTGGTTTGTTGAAGAACCATCATATTTACCAAGCATATAATCATCTTCATTATAACCATATACTAAATAATCATATAAATATGAAATAAATTTCATTGTGTTTTCACAATTATTTATACTTACGTGATTCCAACTTTTATTATAATTTACAGTAGTCCATAAATCTTCTTTTATAATACCATTCTCATCTAATTCAAATACATCTCTTGGTTTTTCTGTTGTTTGTCCTTCTTTTGCTCTTTGGTTTGTAAATGATAAAAGTACCCAGTTTTGTGCAGTTTTTATTAATGATTCTCTTATTTCTATATCAATAGTTTCCTTTTGCCCAGAACCGTCTTTCCATAATTTACTTATTATATAATTATATCCATTTTCTGTTTTAACACCTTGAATATAATCTCCTACATTATTAATATTCCATGTTCTACTCTTAAATAATTCATCAGACATTGAATCATAAAAACCTTGGATTACATTTTTATCCATATTTTTATAATTAGCAATTTTTTCTATTAAATTGTCTAACATTTTTTTATTGGCATCAGAACCTACTTCATTTGCTCCACTTTCTTGTGCTATAGAATACATATTTTCCAATATCCACATAAAATGTTTGTATCTTGTTTCTCCACTTGGGTCTGAAGTATCACCAAACATTTCCTTTTTCTTTTCTTCATCTAATTGATATAAATCAATTAACTCATATTTATTTGCATGAGCTGTACCAGATTTAACACAATATAAATCATTGTAAATTTTGTGTAAATCTGTAAATAACCATTTTGCATTATTATTATCTTCGCCATATCCAAATCCTGATTGATAGCTTCTTCTTTGGTCTTTCCAACCATCAATAATAGCATTTGCCTTTACTGGCTGTTGTACATTTGCAATTTCTTCAAATACTTTTTTACTAGCTAATATACTTATTAAATAGGTAGAAACCATTAATACAATAGCTAATATTATTATGCTTGAAAAAATTATTTTCTTTTTATTTCCTTTCATATTCCTTCGCTCCTTTTTTTATAATTTCTTAATTTTAATTATAAAAAAATTTTTTTTATTGTCAATCCACTTATTTTTATGTTTTTTTTTGTCATAAAATAAGTTATTACGGATACACAATTTCGCGAATTTAATATTGTTATTTTACATTTTTATTACATTTTAGTTTCATTTTTGTAATTAAAATTAAAATTTTACTAAAAAAATACTTAAACGCACTATTTCCCTAAGGTAATTTTATTTACATATTTCACTTTCACAACAACATTTCTATTACACCCAAAAAAAGAAATTTAGAAAAAATTTTCTAAATTTCTTTTTTATTAATCTAATTTATTTGTTGCACTTTCTATATAATCACTAACAAAAACCTTTAAAACTGCAACAACTGGAACTGCCAAAAACATTCCAAGAATACCAAAATATGCTCCACCAATTGTTACTGCAAAAATTACCAATAAAGGGCTAATTTTCAATGATTCTCCCACTATTTTAGGATTTATAATATTAGCATCTATTTGTTGTAAAATAGTAATAATAATTACCATCCATATTGCTTGTGAAAACCCACCTGTAATACAAGTAATAATTGTAGCAATAACCACTGCTATTATTGCACCAAAGTATGGTATCATATTAAATATACCAATCATAACACCAAGTAAAACTGCATATTTAACACCAAGTATACTCATTGCTATTGAAGTTAAAACACCAACAACTATTGCATCTAATAATTGACTTGCCAAAAACTTAAGAAATATTTCATTTGTTCTATTAAAATATTTTCCAATTTTTTTACATGTATCTTTTTCAAAAATTGCCCCTAAAAGCCTTCTTGCAAACCCTATAATTTCAGCCCTTTCTAACAATATATATGCTGAAACTATTAATGAAACAAAAAAATTAAATATTCCAGTTGCAATACTTATAGCACCTTGTGCATATTTAGTTATTTTTTCCATATTTACATGTTCTGCAATATTTATTTCACCAATATTTTTTATTGCATTTGTAAATGTTTCATTTTTTATAAACGAATCATCTGGTAACTCATTTATTTTGTTTGTAATTATAGTATAATATCCTTGGAAGTTATTTACAAAATCCACTACACTTCTACATATAATTGGAACTATATAATTAATTGTAATTACAATAATTATAGCAGTTATAATATACATTAAAATAACAGAAATTACCCTTGCCTTATTTCTTAAAAATTTAACTTTTTTTATTAACTTTTCCAAATTTCTTACAGGTATGTATAAAATATATGAAATTATTATTCCAATTATAAATGGCATTATTATACCTAAAAAATTAGCAGACCACTGCTTTATTTCAGAAAAATTATCTAATGTTTTATATATTATAATAATAGCTACCGCAAATGTAAACCAATACAACCACTTTGTCCAATTATTACTTTTCTTTTTCATTATAACCTTTGTATAATGTATTTTTAGTAGAGTTTTTAATACATTATACTCTCCCTTCTTCATTTATTATTAAATATATTATATTAAATTTTAATAAAACAAAATGCCAAAAATGCATATATTCATTTTTGACATTTTGTTTATTACGCTTATTTAGCCTTTTCGTCTTGTAAATTATTTTTTAAAATTGATATATATAACATTCTAGGTTTCTTCTACCAAAATTTATACATTCACTATAAGTGTTCATGTAAATATCTAATTTATTATTAGATATTGCACCACCTCTATCTTGAACTACAAACCATCCACCATTTGGCTTATTTGCAAAATATGGAATATAAATTATAGTTCCTACTGGATAACTCTTTCCTGCTGCAACTGTACACCATGCTGAAGCACGTGCCCCTGATGATGTAACACCATAACCTGATGAACTTGGAGATTTTCCACATGTTGATGCAGTATATGCAGATGCATTTAATGTTTTTACAATTGGAGTCATTCCTTGTACTTTAGCAGCTAAAGCATTTCCGCTTGTTGTTGCTACTGCAACTGCCTCATTTGCCCTATCTACTGAACCTCTTGATACAATTTCTTCATTTTTTATTTCTATAATTTTGTTTACTGGTTGTTTAGTTGTTATTTTAGAAATTTCTGTTTTACTTATTTCAACATCATTTTGATATTTTACTTTATAAGTAGTTTCACAAATTCCTTCTTCTCCATTTTGTTTTACAACTTCTTTTTTACTTCCATTACCTGAAGATAAATCTTTAGTTTCTGTTTCAAAAGGAATAGCTGTTTGTTCAACTATTAATTTTTCAACTATATTATTATAATTTTCCTCTAATATTTTTTCTGCAGTAACTTCATTTGAAGTTTGTTCAACTTCTGTAGCTTCTGTATTTAACTCATTATCTGTAGTAATTCTTATTGTTTTATTATCAGATAAATCACCATCTAATTCTGGAACCACGTGTTCTTCTGGTAATAATATAATGTGATTTTCTTCTAATATTTCTGAAACTTTTTCTTTTGTTGTTAAAACATCCATTTCATATCCGTTTGAAAGAATAATTTTAACACTTTTGATTTTAGAATTTACGGCCATAACACTTATTCCCATTAATAGGAAAAGTACTATACTTATGCATATAACCTTTTTCAAGGATATAGAAGCCTTATCATCTTTTCTCATAAGAAATTTGTCCCTCCTTTATTTACTAAGACATTTTTAATTATAACATTTTTGTTATTATATGTCAAATTTTGTCAGTTTTATGTATACTTCTGAAATATGCTATTTATAAACGTTTTTTACTTTGTCCAAAATTTTTTTATAGTATACATTCTTGTTATAATATATTATATTCTTATTATAAAGGAATTATTACAAAAAATAGAAATTGGGAACGTTTTAGTTTTTCTACTTTTTTTACATAAAATAAAATACATTAAGAATTATTAGATAATCCATATACTCTACATGCATTATCATATGTAAATTTAGCAATTTTTTCAACATCCACACCTTTAATTTCCGCAATTTTTTTTGCAATTAACCACACATTTCTTGAATCATTTCTTGTTCCTCTTTTAGGCTCTGGTGCCAAATATGGGCTATCTGTTTCTATTAACATTTTATCAAAAGGAACAATATTAACAACATTACATGCATTTTTTGAATTTTTAAATGTAACAGGACCTGCAAAAGATATATAAAATCCTAATTTTAAAGCTTCTTTTACAAGTTCTTCATTTAAAGGGCAACAATGAAACACTCCAGGTCTTACTGCTTTTTTTATATTTTTCAAAATATCTAAAGTATCCATTATAGCATCTCTTGTATGTATTACTATTGGTAAATTATATTTATTTGCCAGTTCAATTTGTGCTATAAAAGCTTGTTTTTGTAATATTTTATTATCTTTATTCCAATAATAATCTAAACCAATTTCACCTATTGCAACAACCTTTTTATTTTCCAACAATGTTTCAAGTTCATTTAATTGCACATTAAACTCATCAATTGTAGATGGAATATCATTTGGCGAAATACCACATGTTGCATATATAAAATCATTATTATTTGCTATTTCAATTGCATATTTAGAAGACTGCAAACTATACCCAGCACTAATTAACTTTGTAACACCTGACTTATATACTTCACTAATAATATATTCCCTATCAGCATTAAATTTCTCATCATCATAATGAGCATGATTATCAAATAATTCCATTTTTATTTATGATGCTATTTTTTTATAACACCACATACCTCCTTTTTTATCTATTTACTTTTTATTTATTTACCACCTATTACAGCTTTTTTACTATACTTTTTTACATACATATTTATAACTATTTTATACCTCCAAAACCACACTAGCAATAGCAACACTTTTTATATGTGAAATACTAACATCTATATTTACATTATTTACATTAACATTCAAATTTTTTAAATTAATATTTACAATAGGTCTACCATCTTTATTATTTACAATTTCAATTTGTTTCCACTCTATTTCATACTTATTTTCAAGAAATTCAGATATAGCCTTAAATACAGCCTCTTTTGCTGCAAATCTACCAGCATAAGATTCATATTTTTGTACATTTTTTAACTCACAATATTCTATTTCCTTTTCAGTAAAAACCCTATTCAAAAATTTACTTCCATATTTTTCAATATTAAACCTTATTCTATCAACTTCAATTATATCCACACCTGTTCTTAGCCCCACACTACCAACTCCTTTCAATTTTTACCTTTTATTAATTTAAAGTTATTTATAAAAAATAAAAAGAACGGTATTAATTTATTTTTACCGTTCCCTTTACTTAATTATTCCACATTAGTATAATAATTTGCATTTACATCTGCACAAGCATGCCATTTTCCAATAAAATCTATTACCTTAGTTTCATCAAGTTCATATGTTGGTTGAATAACAACATTACCATATTGGTCTATAGCCCCCCATTTACCATCTTTCTTTATTGCAGAATAACCATAATCATTTTGTTCAATTGCATTATCATAAACAGGCTCAACTATTACCTTTCCATCTTTATTTACAAAACCATATTTTCCATTATTCTTTATTATAAATAAAGTATTTGAAACAAAAACATCTTTATTAGTTTTTTCTTCTAATTTATAATTATAATATTTAACTTCATCTTGTACTTTTATACTAATAAATCCATTTAAAATTATTTCCTCACCAGCATTTAATTTAACAGTAAAATCTCTAGTCATATAATCATAAGTATTATTTTCAGTTAAAGCTTTTATATAATCTGTTGATTTATTATATGAAATATTTGAATATTTAAAATCAACCAAAACTTCATTATTTACATTAATAATTCCATATTTATCATTTTTCTTTGCAATATATTTATCATCAAACATATATGATAAACTTTGATATTCTACAGGTATTTTTTCGCCAGTTTCTATATTTAATATACCAAAATTATTAGAGTTATTAACAATAACATTTCCACTTTCCATAGAAACTGCATTTTCAACTTTTCCACTTAAAAATGTAGTTCCATCTTCTAATGTTACACTCCATGTATTTTGTAATTTTGCTATATACATATTATTATTTGTAATATTTTTAATTCCATCATATTTACATTCTAAAGCAATATTACCATCTGATTTAATAACTCCATATTTTCCTTCTGCATTCTTTACTATGTAACCATCTTTATATTCTGATGTTACAGCATTAATTTCTGCATATTCTACAGGAACTATTATATTTCCATTAGCATTTGCAATACCTATTTTTCCTTCTTTTTTTATTACTAAACTATTTTTTATTCCTTTTAATGTTGAAATACTATCATATTCGCATGGTAACAATTCTTTTCCATCTAAATTTATTAAACCAAATTTTCCATCTTTTTGTACTTTTAAAGTATTTTCTTCAAACCACAAATTATTTTCTTTATCATAGTTTTGTATTGCAACAACATTTTCATATGCTGTGAATAATTGTTGGTTTTTATCATTTATTGCCTTTGTTTTATATGTTCCATCTATATAATTTACTTCATATGTACATATAAAAACTGGTTTTGCTTTATTTGGAATTACAATCATTTCACCATATGCTGGTTCTACTATTGTTTCACCACTTGAGTTTATTACACCCCAATTTCCGTTTGTAAATAGTGTAAAGTAGTTTAATTCTATATTTTTGCTTGCCATTGTTTGCTTATCTGCTTTTAATATTTGTTTTATTCCTATAATGGCTAATATTATTATTGCTATAAATATAAAAAATGCTATAACTTTTTTCACATTAAGCTTTTTTTCTCCATTATATCTTTTTCCTCTACTCATATTTCATACCTCCATATGTTTTTTCGTTTATACTATATCATTTTTTGGAGGGAATTACAATATTTGGGTGAAAGATTTTTTTGTGGGGTTTATTATTAAAAAAGAAAAAGATTGCTAAAAGCAATCTTTTTCTTTTTTAATAACGACTGAATTTCAGCCGTTTTATGTACTAGCTAATGGCGTATATTCATATGAAAAAGTCAACACTTTTTGAAAAATTTATAAATCAATTTCAATTCCATATAAACTAACTGCATTATCTATATTTTCTTGAGTGGTTCCAACTTTCCAATCATAATTATTAAATATACGTATTGCACCAAATATTATTTTTTTTGCTACTAAATTATCATCATAATATTTATTAAATGTAATTTCTTGAGTAGTACTTCCATTTGGTGCTACATAGAAAAATGCAAGAGCCATATTTGTAGGTGTTCTTAATGATTGTCCCAAATCAAGTCTAATTTCATTATTTTGTTTGTTATCTGATATTACAATATATTTATCAGTTTTATTTGTAATCTTTATCTTATATGTTTCAGTTTCGTAATCTACTGATTTATTTAGAATTTCTACTATCATATTATTATCTTCAACTTTTATATTTGGATTTTCATCACCTATATATTCTGCAATAGATAATTTCATTGTTCCATTTTCTTCTATAAGAATAAATTTTTCTTCATAATAATAATATCCATCTGTTGTACCATTTTTCAGTATATTGTCCAATATTCTAACATTGTATATATATTTATTATCTACAATTGAATAACTTTGAATATTATATATTTTTTCCTTTCCCTCAAATACTTCATCAACATAACCCTTAAATTGTTCTAATGTTGGGTAATTTTTATTTTTACATTCTTGCGTAATTAAATTATATGCTTTCTCATATTCTTTATTGTTACAGTAGTTAAAATATGTGTCTATTAAATTTTCAATTGGTTCTTGATACTTTTCAGGTACTTCTTTGTTTTTATCCATAACAGATACATGTGGTGTATATGTTATAGAAGGTTCTGGTAACTTCTGTGGTTGATTTTTCAATATATAATTTATTATAATAATTATTAACCATATTATTAATATTATAAATATTTTTTTTCTATTACGTTTGCAAAACTGTATTGTTCTTACCCTAAAATCTGTCCAATATTCCACTTACCTTTCGCCTCCTATTTTCATATTACTTGAAAAGAAATTACAAAATCATTATAGGTATTTTCTTTAATTACTATTCTTTGTGAAAATTTTTCTTTGCTTGTTTTTAGAATATCTATTACATCTAATCTAAGCACATATATAGAACCTTGTCTTGTTATATCATTATATTCCAAAACCATGTTTTGGGGATATATTTTGCTTACATATTCTTTATATGACTCTATAGTTGGAAAATATTTTTCTTTAAAATCTTTATATAAAAGGCTATATGCTTCTTCATACTCTTTTTTTTCTAAATGTTTAAAATATACTCCACAATAATATTCCATTCTATCTCTTTCACCTAATGTTGATAACTTTTTTATTATTTCTTCGTCTGTTTTAGGTATATTTATTGTTTGTGTATTTTTTTTAGTATCTTCCTCAATTATAGTTGATATTTTATATTCATTTTCCTTTCCTTATTTTCCTTTAAGCATATTATGTTATAATACTTAACTAAGTTAATACTAATGATATATACATATATAAGTGTATATACCTAAACTATAACTTGAATGCATGTATATAGATATATATATATGTGATGTATATATATAATATGATATGATGCTAAGTATATATGCATGTATATATATGAATAGCTATGCATGTAAT
>CAKPDY010000025.1 GCA_934149165.1 uncultured Clostridia bacterium
CAAGTCTGCGAAATGTTAATATATTGTAAGCGATTACATAATTTTAATTTTTGACGGACAACTGCAAAAGCACAAAAAACAACTGCAAAAGTATAAACCCAACTGCAAAAGCACAAAACAATCAACCACAAAAATATAAAAAAACAATTGCATTTTCCCCACATCTATGATAAAATAAAACACAAATATACAGCACACAAGAGACTAGTAATAAATTCAAATTTTATCCCAGAGAGGTTATGGCTGGTGAAAATAACCTAAAATAATTTATGAATCTACTCTTTAGCTTTTAGTGAAAACTAAACCTACTAATGCAAGGTTACAAGCATTATTAAGATATACAAACTTGTATAAATTAAGGTGGCACCACGATATTTATCGTCCTTATGAATCTCCATAAGGACGTTTTTGTTTTACATTATTACAAACCCACTGCCACCCCACTTGCATTACACCATTCAATTATAAAGGAGGAAACCTTATGGAACACGTAAAAATTGGGCGAGTTTACAGACACTTCAAAGGTAACTACTACTTTGTAGAAAACATAGCATATGATAGTGAAACACAAGAAAGACTAGTTATCTACAAACCATTATACTCTCGTGAAGACAATAAACAAATATGGGTAAGACCAGAAACCATGTTTTTATCTGAAATCCCATTAGATAGACCTGATAATACAACAAAACAATCGAAAAGATTTCAATTATGTGAACAATTAGAAAAAAACTACATTAATTAATAATAAAAAATTATATAGAAAGGAAGAAAAATTATGATAGACATTAAATTTTTAAGAGAAAACCCTGATATTGTAAAAGAAAATATCAAGAAAAAATTTCAAGACCATAAATTAGTCTTAGTAGACGAAGTTATTGAACTAGACAAAAAAAATCGTGAAGTAAAATTAAAAGGAGACGAACTTAGAAGCATGCGTAATTCATTAAGTAGCCAAATAGGAAACTTAATGAAAAATGGTCAAAAAGAAGAAGCAGAAAAAATAAAAGCACAAGTTCAAAACATAAATAATCAACTTACAGAAAACGAAAAATTAGAAACCGAATATGCTGAAGAAATAAAAAAAAGAATGATGAAAATACCAAATATAATGCATAAATCTGTACCTATTGGTGAAAATGACACCAAAAATGTAGAAGTTAAAAGATATGGTGAACCAGTAATTCCAGATTATGAAATACCATATCATGGTGAAATAATGGAAGCCTTAAACGGATTAGACTTAGACTCTGCACGTAGAGTTGCTGGAAACGGTTTTTATTACTTAATTGGAAACATAGCAAGACTTCATTCAGCTGTTTTAACATATGCCAGAGATTTCATGATTAATAAAGGTTTTACTTATTGCATTCCACCATATATGATTCGTTCAGATGTTGTAACTGGTGTTATGAGTTTTGAAGAAATGGATGCTATGATGTATAAAATTGAAGGTGAAGATTTATATTTAATTGGAACCAGTGAACATTCTATGATTGGTAAATTTAAAGACCAAATTCTTCAAAAAGCAAACCTACCTTACACAATGACATCATACTCTCCATGTTTTAGAAAAGAAAAAGGTGCACATGGTATTGAAGAACGTGGTGTATATAGAATTCATCAATTTGAAAAACAAGAAATGATAGTTGTTTGCGAACCAGAAGAAAGCTATAAATGGTATGATAAAATGTGGAATTACACTGTTGAATTATTTAGAAGTATGGATATTCCTGTTCGTACATTGGAATGTTGTAGTGGAGATTTAGCTGACTTAAAAGCAAAAAGTGTTGATGTTGAAGCTTGGAGCCCTAGACGTAAAGAGTATTTTGAAGTTGGTAGTTGTTCTAATTTAACAGATGCACAAGCACGTAGACTTGGAATTCGTATTAAAGGTGAAAAAGGCAATTATTATGCTCATACTTTAAATAATACTGTTGTTGCTCCTCCTAGAATGCTTATTGCTTTAATTGAAAATAATTATCAACCTGATGGAAGCGTTGTTATTCCTGAAGTTTTGCGTCCTTATATGGGTGGACTTGACAAAATTTCTGTTAATTAAAGTTTGTTGCCTTTGGTTAACGCCACAATTTAGGGTTAATGATAAAGTAAAAATTTTATTCTTTGGAGGTGAAAAAATGTTAATAAAAAATCCTAAAATTGAAATTTCTGCTACTTCCCCTAAGCAGTATCCCGTTTCAGGGTTACCTGAAATTGTTTTGGTTGGCAAGTCTAATGTTGGAAAATCTTCTTTTATAAATACTATGATTAACAGAAAAAAATTGGCTAGAACTAGTAGTGAACCTGGAAAAACTAGACAAATTAATTTTTATAATATGGATGATAAATTTTATTTTGTTGATTTGCCTGGTTATGGTTATAGTAAAATGTCTAAAGTTGAACAGGCTAAGGTTAATAGTTTTATTGATGAGTATTTACATATTAGGAAAAATATATCTTTGATTATATTGTTAATTGATATTAGACATGAACCTGGAGCTAATGATAGAATGATGTATGATTATATTATTCGCTCAGGATTGCCATTTATGGTAATTTGCAATAAGGCTGATAAAATAGCTGTTACAAAAGTAGATAACGCTGTAAAAGCCATTCAGAGCGATTTAAATCCTATTGGAGACTTTACATTTATGCCATTTTCTGCTGAAAGAAAAATTTATAGTGAGGATGTATGGGAAATTATAAAGGAGTATATTTAAGTTATATACTCCTTTATAATTTTATTTATTTTACTTTGTTAAGTGTAATTTCCTTATTATTCTCTGGTAAATCCAATTTTAATGAAATACTATTATTACCTGCTTCATTATTATAATGTATTGTTCCACTTAAATATGAACTTGTTTGGTTTTCTGCTTTATAATTAAAAGTAACATACACATTTCCGGCACCTATATCTTTTCTGATATTAAAAAATTCTCTATATGTTCCGTACATATTATTGCCATTGCTTGATATATATTCTACACTAATTGTAGGTGTTCCATCTTCACCAAATACTATTTTATAAAAATATGAATTATTAACTTTAGCACTTTCATATGTTACATTTTTAAATCCATCATCTGCCATAAATTCAAAATCGCTTTTTATTGTTTGACCTTGACCATTGTCATAACCATCATTTACGATTTCTGTAGGGTTAGATGAATTATTTGAATCCTTATTTTCTTCAGAGTTTGGTTTGTTTACATTGTTATCTGTTTTATTTTCTACTTTATTTTCAGTTTTATTATCAATCTTTGTTACATTTGTTTTTATTTCTAAATTTTGAATATTGACTGGTCCATTTACCATAATATTAAATACAGAATTTTTTCCCATATAAAACATATTATTATACCATTCTGAATCAGACAATAAATTCTCTTTTGCTTTCTCATTACTAATTGTTATATTTATTTTATCATTTAATTCACTAAATGATTTAAACCCACATTCTTTATATACATCCTCTAATGTAGCTTCTTCTAATGTTTCTAAATTAAAATTATATATATAATATTTAGGTGTACTTCCTCCAGGTACTGCTCCAAAGCATTCATTAATTTTAAGAGATAATATTTTATCAGTCACATAATATTCATACTTAATTTCTGCCAAATATGAACCATTTATTCTTTTCTCAGGATATGATGTTCCATAATGCTCATAATTCTTTTCGAAATTTGCTTTTATTTCACTATTTACCTTTTCAGCATATTTTGAATTAATATTAACATATGGATATTTTAATGTATCAGATGATTTCCAAACTGTTCCCTCATCATTATTAACTGTTTTTACTTCTTTGCCTTTATTATAATCTGCATCATAAACCCAATCTTTAGAATCGTCAATTTTAATACTATTTTTTGCTGTATCTTCAACCCTTCCAACACTGCTATTTTGTTCACTTTTATTGTTATCTTGTTTAGTATTATTCTTTGATGATGATACTACTAATCCTATCAAAATTCCTGATAATAATAGTATAATTACAATGCATACAATTATTGCAATTTTACTTCCATTATTCTTTTTATTATTTTATACATTATTGTTTAAGTTTTGTTCATTGTTATTTAAGTTCTGCTCATTATTATTTAAATTTTCATCCATATAAAACAACTCCTTTTTTATTTTTATTATATAACATTAGACTAATTAAAATTAAATATGGTTCACAAAAAAAATTATTTTTTATAATATTTTACAATTCCTTAAGGAGATATCAACAAATCTATTTTATTTTCTAAAATATCTGTTCCTTGTGCTGTTTTTGTGTCAATTATATACCAATCTGAAGTACTATTATGACCTCCCATATCATCATATAACTGAATTGCAAGTTTTCCATCTTGTTGTAATTCAGAAGCTACTTTTCCTGGTCTATATCCTGTTTTTTTCTCATAATAATCTAATGCCATTTGTTCTAATTCTGTTTGAGTATATTCTTGTTTTTTATTGTCTTGATTATTAGAATTATTATTATATTGTTTATCGCTTTTTGATTGTTCTATATTTATACTGTTATTTGAGTTACTATTTGTTTGAGTATCATTGCTTTGGTTTTTAAAAATTTTACTGCTATTTGCTCCTACTAAAAAGCCAACTCCAGCAATTACCACAACACAAGCAATTCCTACTATTACTTTTTTTCCTTTATTGTTTTTAATTTTATCTTGAACTTGTTTATTTTCTATATTTTCATTTATTTTTGTTTCATTATTTTCACTCATACTACTCCCTCCTTGTATATATTTTACTAATACAAAATTAAAAAATCAAGAAAAAATTTACTATTTTTATAATAAATTTTTTCCTTGATTTCAAGTTTTAGTAAATAATTAATATTAGATGCAAATTTTTATCTATGACAATCAGTTTTAAGTGATTGTGAAATTACGGTGAATTTTCTATGAATTTTACCTGAAGTCTATTGACTATTTTTAGTTAAACTGTTTTTATATTGAATATAAAATTTGATTTCATTAATTAAATTATCCATCTATTTTAATAAAATTCACTATATACAATTACCAAAATTCAAGCAAAAATGTAAAAGAATATCAAATAAGCTAGAAGAATGGCTAACCTTTATTAGTTGTAAAAATCTGGAGGAAATTAGCATGATTGAAAATGAATATGTAAAAAAAGCTGAAGAAGAATTAGAATATTTAAGCGGTGATGCAGCTGAAAGAAGATTGGCAGAATTAAGAGAAAAGGCAATACGAGATGAAGCAGCAGCCATAGCTGGTGCAACTAGACGAGGTATTGAAAAGGGTATTGAAAAAGGAAAAAAAGAAGAAAAATTTCAAATTGCCAAGAAAATGTTAAAAGAATCTATCGAAATTGAAACTATTGCACGAATAACAGGCCTTACAAAAGAACAAATTGAAAATTTATAAATAATATATGAAATCAAATTTTATAATATAAAGTAGGAATTCTATTTTCTGGCATATGAAATAGAATTCCTATTTTTGCTTCATATAATAGCATCTGAAAATCATAGCTAATTCTAGTCTACACAGAATATTTGATAATTTTTTCTTGGTTCCAAGTTTACATATTATATAAAATTAATTAATATTTTCATATATAACATTACTATCTTCCATAGCAATATTATTTAGGAAACTATTTCCTAATGGATATGCATGAATTTTATCATATTGGTCTATTTGAATATCTTTTACATCAGAAGCTAAAATTTGTGTATTCAAATCTACTAAACTTGTTCTACATAACTGGTTATCTTTATTTATATAATATATATTTTCTCTTCCTGTTGCACCTACTATTTGTATAAATTCTCTTCCGTATACATCTATAGTTTTTGTTGCATCACCATATTCATTTGTTAATGTTTTCTTGACATATAAGTTATTTGTTGAATCATTTTTACCTTCTTCATATGCGTATAAATTAGTAAATGATTTTACAAAACTTGTAGTTCCAGTATAATTCTCATATGGACCATAAATGTATGACTCTTGTTTATTTGTTGGTACTATCACTGCTGTATCAAAACTTTTATTTACTCCATCTTTATCGACATAATAAATAACTGCTCTGAACAATTCTGCCCAATTATTATTTCCTCTCAATTTATATTCAGATGTAATATTAGTAATTTGCTTAATATAATATGTATTACCAAAATTATCAGTATATTCATAATATCCATCACACATTTTAGTTTGAAATACTTTTTCACCCATTTTTAAAATGGCAACTTTACCATTTATACTGTCTGCAGGATTAGATGAATAATTTAAATTCTTATTTTCTTCAAAATATGATTTGCTAACTTTATTATCTGTTTTATTTTCTTCATTCTTATTCATATAATTACTAATTAGGTTCTTCAATTCTGTCAAGTCATTTGTATTAGAATCAAAATATCTATAACTTTCACCTTCACCTGTTGTTATAATAATATTGTTGTTATTGTAATTTAATGTTACATGATTATTATTATAGTTTATAATTATATAATTCATTTCTGCACCTATTGATTTAATATCTTTTTCTGTAACATCATATTTTTCAACTATGCTTATAATATTTTCCACCAAACTATAATCTTTAACAATTTTTTTATTATAATCATAATCTGATGTTAATAGACCTATTTCTATATCTTTAAAATTATTTTTATTTATTTCTTCTAATATACTTCTAACTGAACTTTTTGTACCATCAGTTAATTCATTATTATCTTCAACTCTTCCAACACTACTATTTTGTTTATCTTTGTTATTATCTTGTTTTGTATTATTCTTTGATGATGATACTACTAATCCTATCAAAATTCCTGATAATAATAGTATAATTACAATACACACAATTATTGCTATTTTACTTCCATTATTCTTTTTATTATTTTGCATATTATTGTTTAAGTTTTGTTCATTGTTATTTAAGTTCTGCTCATCATTATTTAAATTTTGTTCATTATTATTTAAATTTTCATCCATATAAAACAACTCCTTTTTTATTTTATTATATAACATTAGACTAATTAAAATTAAATATGGTTCACAAAAAAATTATTTTTTATAATATTTTACAATTCCTCAAGGAGATATCAACAAATCTATTTTATTTTGTAAAATATCTGTTCCTTTGTAACCCCCTTTTATAAATATTTTACTAATACTAAACAAAAAATTCAAGAAAAAAATCAAAAAAAGTAAAAACTTTCTTCAATTTTTTTCTTGAACTTTTTATTTAGTATAATATGACAAATTATTATCAACAATATTTTGAAAAACACTTCCATCTTTATCTTGTTCTACATATATTTTACCTTCAGACAAATCTACTCTTAAATTTTTAACTTTATCTGCTAAAATAACACTATTTTTAGCATCTTCAACTCTAACTAATTGATATTTTTCATTTATATAATACACATATTGTCTTGCAGAAGTACCTTCTAAACATGAGAACTGTTTACCATAAACTTTTACAGATCTTGTACCATCACTATTTTTAATAATCTTTTCACTGAATTCAGATGTTTCATTTCCAGTTTCTTCTGTTTCTTGTTTTATATTATCAGAAGAAGGTTCAGTTTCTTCTGTTTTTTCTGTCTTTTCTGCATCATTTGTTTCCTTTAAATCCGCATTATTAGAAACCTTATTAATAATTTGTTCATTTGCTTTAAATATTATGTTTTTATCTAAACTATACACTACATAATCCTCACAAAGTGAGACAGAAATTCTACCATCAGGGTTATCACGCATAAATCCGTTAACTCCACTTGCTAAACATTCTTTTGACATATTGTCCCTCTGAACTCTATAAAACTTATCATCTTTGTAGTAATAAACATATTTTTGTTCCCCATTAACTTGAAGATATGTTATACCATCAACTGAAAAATCTCCTTTTCCATCATCAATAATTTTTTCACTATTATGTGCTTGAACATATTTTTCATTTAATTTATTATAATTTACGCTTTCCTTATCATTCCAATTGTTTACCATTCCAATTTCAATTTCTTTTCTTAACCCATCATTTCTTATTGCATTTACATATTCATAATCTGAATTAGAATATGAATATTTTCTTATTTTTTGCTCAAATCCCACAACATTATCTAAACCTTCTAGTTTAGTGGCTGTAAAATAGAATACATTATTTGTATAACAATGTAAATCTACATATTGAATTGTACCACTTTCTGTTAAAAGAAATACATATGGGAAACCAGAGCCACCAATTTCACCTATAAAAATATCTGAAATATCTTCATTAATACCATCGACTTTATAGCAATCTGTTGAAAGAACTTCAGTATTAAATTCGTTCCAATATTTACTTGTTAAGTTAATTCCTATATCACGTTTACCTAACATATATGCTGTTATAAATTTATTTTCCACATGTTTATAAACTTTTTCATTAGACATTTCTAATTTTTCGTTTTTAACAAGATTAGTTTTACTGTACTCTGTTATCTCAGTTGGATTACTTGGATTATTTGGATTATTTATTATATTATTATCATTTTTGTTTAAATATACGACTGAACCTCCAATTAATACAACTGTAAATGTAACAGCTGCCACACTTAATATTCTGTTAATTCTTTTATAAAAATCAACTTTAATTATCTTTCCCTTAGCACCATTCGTATTCTTGAATTTAGTTTCATTGTTTATATTATCTTTTGTAGGTTTCTCAATCTCTTTTGTTTCATTTAACACTACAGATTTTTTTCTTAATTGGTCATTATATAGCTTTGACTTAAATTTTACAAAAACGGAATTTACTTTATCTGGAATTGTATTGTCATCTTTAAATTTAGCTTTTATAATTTGGTCCATCTGTTCATTTGTTAATTTATTCATAAAACATCCTCCTCACTTTTTAATATTTCATAAATTTTGTTTCTTGCTCTTGATAACCTAGATTTAACAGTTCCTTCAGGAATATTTAGCATTTCTGAAATTTCTTTTACAGAAAAACCGTTATAATAATATAATATTGTTATAGTTCTTAAGTCTTCTTCAATTTCATCTAGTGCTTTACTAACTATTGAATTACATTCATATTTATCATATGTTTTTAAATCTTGCACTTCTAATATATCTACAACTTTTCCTTGACTTTTGTTTTTTGCAATAATGTCATAACATTTGTTTATTAAAATTCGTATTATCCAAGTAGAGAAAAATTTATTTTCTTTTAACTTATTCAAATTTTTGTATATACTAATCAAAGTTTCTTGTATTGCATCACAAATATCATCTTCATTATTTAAAATAGCCTTAGCTGTTTTATACATTTTTAATTTGTTATTCTCAATTAGCTCACCAAAAGCTTCTATATCACCATTTTTTGCTTTTTCTACTAGTTCCATTTTTTACCTCCTCCCCTTTACTAATTAGACATCTAATTTTTCTCTTTGGTTCAATTTTTTTAATAAAAATATTAGCGAAAAATTTGTGTTTTAAACCAATGAAATCGAAAAAAGCGAAAAAAGTCAATACTTTTTTCGCTTTTTATAAATTTTAAACTAAAGCTAATATAACAACTTCAGCTGCATCTCCTCTTCTAGGTCCTTTTTTGATTATACGTGTATAACCACCATTTCTACCTTCATATTTAGGAGCTAATTCATTAAATAATTTAGATGTTAAATCTATTTTATTTCCTTCGCTATCTGTTACTTTATTTACCATAGTCATCATTTTTCTTCTTGCATTTAATCTTGATGGCATATCTTTTTGTCTTTTTTCAGTTGTTTCTTCTTTTACAACTTTAAAGTATTCTTTACCATTTTTGCTTTTTGCAAGTTCTGTAACTTTTCTACCATTGCTATCTAATTTAGCTTTTACTACTTTAGCGTCAACAGTTTCATAATTATCTTTTTCTTTTATAGCTAATGCTATTATACTATCAGCCATAGCTTTTAATTCTTTAGCTCTAGCTTCTGTTGTTTCGATTTTACCATGTAATAGTAAATCTGTTAAACCTGTTTTTAACATAGCATTTCTTATATCTGTAGTTCTACCTAACTTTCTATTGATTGCCACTTGTTTCACCCTCTCTTTTATTAATTATATCTTTATGATTATTTTATAGTTTAAATATATAGTTAGTTAATTTTAATCTTCATCTTTAGAAAAATCAAAACCTAATGAATGTAATTTATTAGTTACTTCATCTAAAGATTTTTTACCTAAATTTCTAACTTTCATCATATCTGATTCTGATTTATTTATTAAATCTTCAACTGTAGAAATATTTGCTCTTTTTAAACAGTTAAATGATCTAACAGATAATTCTAAGTCTTCTATAGACATTTCTAATACTTTTTCTTTTTTAAATTCTTCTTTTTCAATCATTACTTGAGTATTTTTTGTAGCTTCTGATAAATCTATAAATAAATCTAAATGTCCAGTCATAACTTTTGCTGCTAAACTTAATGCTTCATATGGTTTTAAACTTCCGTCTGTCCAAACTTCGATTGTAAGTTTGTCATAATCTACCATTTGCCCAACTCTAGTATTTTCAACTGAATAATTAACTTTTTTAACTGGTGTATAGATAGAATCTATTGGAAGAACTCCTAAAGGTTGATTTTCCTTTTTATTCTTTTCAGCTGTATTGTATCCTCTACCCATTTCAGCTGTTAATTCCATTACTAATGAACCACCTTCTGAAACAGTTGCAATATGCAAATCAGGGTTTAAAACTTCTACTGTTCCATCAGTAATTATATCACGTGCAGTAACTTCACCTTCTCCTTTAAAGTTAATTCTTAGGGTTTTTTCTTCATTTTTATCTAATTTTAATCTTACATTTTTTAAATTAACAATTATCTCTGGTACATCTTCTACTACATTAGGTATTGTAGAAAATTCATGTAATACACCTTCTATTTTTACACCAGTAATTGCACTACCTGGTAATGATGAAAGCAATATTCTTCTTAAAGAATTTCCTATTGTAATACCATAACCTCTTTCTAATGGTTCACAAACAAATTTAGCATAATTACTGTCATTATCTATCTCTAAGCATTTAATATTTGGCTTTTCAAATTCTATCATTTTAACCTCCTAATAATTAATCATTTTTTTTATTCAGTTCTGAAGTAAATTTATATATTGCTTATTTATATAGAACATCTTTTTTATATTAAATATTTTTCTATTATTAAAAATTTTAATAAACAAATATATATACTTTTTTCTAACCAATTTACAACTATTATTTTGAGTAAAGCTCTACTATTAAATGTTCTTCTACTGGTAGATCAATTTCATCTCTAGATGCTAATTTGATAACTTTACCACTTAATTTTTCAGCATCTTTTTCTAACCATGCTGGAACTGGTCTTGAAGCGTTTTCTTCAACACTCATTTTTATAGTTCCATTATCTTTTCTTATTTCTCTAACAGCTATTACATCTCCTGCTTTTACTAAGTAAGATGGTATATCAACTTTTTGACCATTTACTTCAAATGCACCATGTGTAACTTGCATTCTAGCTTGTGCTCTTGAACTAGCTAACCCTAGTCTATATACAACATTATCTAATCTGCTTTCTAATATTTGTAGTAATACTTCACCAGTAATTCCTCTACTATTAGAAGCCATTTCAAAATATTTTCTAAATTGCTTTTCACTTACACCATAAAAAGCTTTTGTTTTTTGTTTTTCTCTTAATTGAGTACCATATTCAGAAAGTTTTTTCTTTTTTTGTCCATTTTGTCCTGGTGCGTAATTTCTTCTAGAAATACTACATTTATCAGAATAACATCTTGAACCTTTTAAGAATAACTTTTGTCCTTCTCTACGGCAAATACGGCATTGTTCATCTTTATATCTTGCCATTTTTCTATTTCACCTTCCTTAATTATTTCTTATTAAATTTTATACACGACGTCTTTTTGGTGGTCTACAACCATTGTGTGGTATTGGTGTTACATCTTTAATACTGCTTATTTCTAAACCTGCAGCTTGTAATGATCTTATAGCTGCTTCACGACCAGAACCTGGTCCTTTTACAAATACTTCTACTGATTTTAAACCATGTTCCATAGCTGTTTTAGCTGCTGTTTCTGCTGCTTCTCCAGCTGCGAATGGTGTGCTTTTTCTAGAACCTTTAAATCCTAATTGTCCAGCACTTGCCCAAGATAAAACATTACCTTGAACATCAGATATTGTAACTATTGTATTATTAAAACTAGAATGGATATGAGCCATACCTTTTTCGATATTTTTTCTATCTCTTCTTCTAGTAACTCTTTTTGTTACATTTTTAGTAGCCATTTTATGTTTTACCTCCCTAATTATTTTTTACTTTTACTTACTAATTTTCTAGGACCTTTTCTTGTACGAGCATTAGTTTTTGTTCTTTGTCCTCTTACTGGTAATCCTCTTCTATGTCTTAAACCTCTGTAGCATCCTATTTCTGTTAATCTTTTAATATTAAGAGCAACTTCTCTACGTAAGTCACCTTCAACTATATAACCTTCCATAGCATTTCTTATTGCTTGTACTTGGTCATCAGTTAAATCTTTTACTCTAGTATCTGGGTTAACTCCAGCTTGTTTTAATATTTTTTGTGAACTTGGTAAACCTATACCATAAATATATGTTAATCCAATTTCTACTCTTTTTTCTCTAGGTAAATCTACTCCTGATATACGAGCCATTATTTTAGCACCTCCAAAATATTTTGTTTTTTATTATTGTTTTTTGTATATTCTATATTACATTAAAGGTGAAATGCATTATTATAATTAAATCGGATTTTTTAATTATAATAATCTTTAATAAATATAAAATGTTATATATAAACACAAATTAAATAATTTATCAGCCGCTTACATAATTTGTGTTAATATCATGAAAAATTAAAATTATCCTTGTCTTTGTTTGTGTTTTGGATTTTCACAAATTACTCTGATAACACCTTTTCTTTTGATTACTTTGCATTTTTCACACATTTTTTTAACTGATGGTCTTACTTTCATTTCACTACACCTCCTGTAATTTTTATTACAATAACCTACATATAGTGTTTGTATAATTTTAATGATGCGTGAGGTCAGACGTATAGAATAACAGGCTAAATGTAATTTTATACATCTCACATCGCACCTCATAAATTAATCAAACACTATTTGTTTTTGTATATATATATTAAAATTTGTTCTGTTGTAATTTTATTTTGCTCTCCAAGTAATTCTTCCCCTTGTTAAGTCATAAGGTGAAAGTTCAACTTTTACTTTGTCCCCAGGAAGAATTTTTATATAGTTCATTCTTAATTTTCCTGAAATATGAGCTAAAATTTGATGTCCATTTTCAAGTTCTACTTTGAAATTTGTATTAGGTAAAGTTTCTACAACTGTTCCTTCTAATTCTATAACATCTTCTTTTGCCATGTTAACCTCCCAAATTTTATTTTCAATTTATTCAATATAAATTGTTTTTGAATAAAGATTTTAACTATTACATACAATTTATTGATTTTAATTTTACATATATTTCCAAATACTCATATAATAGCTTTTATATTATATAATATTTTTATAATAAAGTCAATATTTCTGGTTCATTTTCTGTAATTAATATTGTATTTTCATAGTGTGCAGATAGACTTCCATCCTCTGTTATAATTGTCCATCCATCATCAAGTTCTAAAATATTCTCATTTCCTTCAATAACCATTGGTTCAATAGCCAATGTCATACCTGGTTCAAGCCTTATTCCTCTACCAGCTTTCCCATAATTTGGTATTCCTGGGTCTTCATGCATTTGCTTTCCTATACCATGTCCTTGAAATTCTCTAACTACTGAATATCCATTTTTCTTCACAAATTCACCAATTGCATGACTCACATCACCAATTCTATTTCCTTTTACTGCATATTTAATTCCTTCAAAAAAGGCTTGCTCTGTTATACTTACTAAATCATATGCTTGTTTAGTACCTTTTCCAACAACATAAGTTCTAGCAGCATCACCATTAAATCCATTTTTTAATACAACTAAATCTATACTAACAACGTCACCTTCTTTTAATTTTACTTTACTAGAAGGTATTCCATGAATTACTTCATCATTAATAGATGTACATATTGTAGCTGGGAAAGGTGGTATTCCTTTTATTCCTGGATTATACCCCTTTTGTGCAGCTATTCCTCCATTTTCTTTAATAACTTTTGCAGCTATTTTATCTAATTCTAATGTTGTTATTCCTGGTTTTATATTTTCTTTTAAAGCCTTATGTACTAGTGCAGTTACTTTGCAAGCTTCTTTCATTAGTTCAATTTCTTTTTTTGATTTTATAGTTACCATTTTAATTACTTCCTTTTTATTTTTGAATTTTACTCATAAAATCCTTACAAGCTTCATCTGCAAATCTGTTAATTCTTTGGCTAATTTCTTCAACAACAACAATTCCCTTTTTATTGTAAAAATCAACTAATGGTCTTGTTTCTGTATCATAAATTTCCAATCTTTTTTTAATAGCATCAGCATCTGAATCATCTGCTCTTCTAATAAGTTTTGCACCACATAAATCACATACACCTTCAACTTTTGATGGATGTAAAATCAAATTATATGTAGCTTTACATGCTGAATTTGAACATACTCTTCTGTTCATCATTCTTTCTATTATTTCTTCTCTAGGAGTTTCTAAATTAATTACCCAATCAACTTTTTCACCTTTATTTGCTAAAATTTCATCAAGTTTTTGTGCTTGGCTTATTGTTCTTGGGAAACCATCTAATATTATTCCTTTTTCATCTTTTAATTCTTCCATTCTTTTTTCAACCATTGAAACAGTTATTTCATCTGGAACTAAACAACCTTTTGAAATATATTTATTAGCTTCAATTCCAAGTTCTGTGTTTTTTGAAATATTTTCTCTGAAAATATCACCTGTTGATAATTGAACCCATCCATTTTGTTTACTTAATATTCCTGCCACTGTTCCTTTTCCTGTCCCTTGTGCACCTAACATAATTATAATCATATTACATTCAACTCCTTCATAAATTATATATTTACTATATAACTTTTTAAATAACTATTATCACAGCTATAATATTATACTATGTATTATCTTTTTTCAATATTAATTATTAAAAAAATTATATATTATTAAGAATGAAAAAGATTATATTTATTATATAAACAACTTTGAAGTTGGAAGCATAATCTCCCAACCTCATTTGTTTATATTTACATTATTTTTTAGAATTATTCTAAAAATCCTTTATAATGTCTCATTACTAATTGTGATTCTAACTGTTGAACAGTTTCTAATGCTACACCTACTACGATAAGTATTGATGTTCCTCCAAAAGCTACAAAACTTAAATCTGTAAATCTAATTAACATTGGAATTATTGCAATAATAGCTAAGAATAATCCTCCAAATAAAGTTAATTTAGAAATTATAGATGATAAATATTGAGTTGTTGGTTTTCCAGCTCTTATTCCTGGAATAAAACCACCGTTTTTCTTAATATTATTTGATACTTCTGCAGGATTAAATGTTGCATATGTATAGAAAAATGTAAATCCAACAATAAGTAATAAATAAATTATAGCATTTGCTATTGAATATCCTATTGGTAAATCTCCAATTTTTATTCCTTGTGCATTTGTTAATGTTGTTGTTGATGTTGCAATAGATAATTTATATATAAATGCTAAAAATCCAGTTTCTGCTGCAATATTAGCTTTAAATATTTGTATTATCATTGCAGGGAATGTCATAAATGATGATGCAAAAATTATTGGCATTACACCAGCCATAGCTAGTTTTAATGGAATATGTGTATTTTGTGCTCCCATCATTTTTCTTCCTACAACTCTTTTTGAATATTGTACAGGTACTTTTCTTTCAGCTTGTTGTACAAATACTACACCTGAAACTAAAATTATAGTTCCTATAATTATAGCTAATGCAGTAATTAAATTTGTAGTACTGAAATCACCTGTAAATACTAAATTCTTCAACATTATAACTGCATCTGGTAAACCTGAAACTATACCAACGAAAATTAACATTGATATACCATTTCCAATTCCCTTATTAGTTATTTGGTCACCTAACCACATAAGGAATGAAGTACCAGCCATAAAAGATAATATAACAACTGCAGCTGTCATAAATCTTTCAAATCCTGATTGTGAATATGAACCAATAAATAGAAGTTGATTTTGTGATTTAAATGATAAATAATATCCTAAACCTTCAATAAAAGCTAATACCAAAGTAACAATTTTAGTATATTTATTTATTTTATTTCTTCCATCTTCTCCACCTTCTTTAGTTAGTCTTTCTAAAGAAGGTACTATCATTGCTAATAATTGTATAACAATTGAAGCTGTAATATAAGGTGTAATTGATAGTGCAAATATAGATATATTAGAGAAGGCTCCTCCTGAAATTGTATCTATAAGTTGTGTAATTCCACCTTGACCATCTGGTAAATATCTGTAATCAACTGTTGGTACTGATATAAAACATCCTAATCTAAATATTACTATTAATAGTAAAGTATATAACACTCTTTTTCTTACATCTGGGGTCTTTAAAGCATTTTTTATGGTGTTAAACAATTAAATCACCTCTGTCTTTCCACCTAAAGCTTCAATTTTTTCTTGTGCAGCTTTAGTAAATCTTTTAGCTTTTACAGCTAATTTTTTCTCTAAGTTTCCTGTAGCAATAACAACTATACCGTCATTTGCTTTGCTAATTATTCCATCAGCTATTAAACTTTCAGCAGTTACTTCTTCAGTAGTAGCTTTATTTAACATTGTTAAAGTTACTTCTGTGTAGTTTTTAGCATGTATATTAGTGAAACCTCTTTTTGGTAATCTTCTATACAATGGTGTTTGACCACCTTCAAAACCTCTTCTTACTCCGCCTCCTGATCTAGCTTTTTGACCTTTATGTCCTCTTCCTGAAGTTTTTCCAAGTCCTGAACCTATTCCACGTCCTACTCTAGTTCTTGTTTTTCCTTCTTGTGCTGGGCTTAATTCATCTAATTTCATTATGCGGTTACACCTCCTTAATTTTTTATTATATTTAGTATATACTATAATTTTTTATATTTCAACAAAAATCTTATAATATTTCTTCTACTTTTTTACCTCTTTTTGCAGCTACTGATTCAATTGTTTGCATTGATTGTAATCCAGCGATTGTAGCATAAACAACGTTTCTAGGATTATTTGTTCCTATAACTTTTGTTCTAATGTTTTTGTAACCTGCAAGTTCTAGAACAGGTCTAACACTACCACCAGCAATAACTCCAGTACCTTCTGCAGCTGGTTTTAACATAACTTTTGCACTACCAAAAGTTCCTACAAATTCATGTGGTACAGTTGTGTTAACAACTGGAACTTCTACTAAGTTTTTCTTAGCTTCTTCAATTGCTTTTTTGATAGCATCTGGAACTTCTGAAGCTTTACCATTTCCAACACCTACATGACCATTTTCATCACCAACAACAACTACAGCACTAAATCTAAAAGTTCTACCACCTTTAACAACTTTAGCAACTCTGTTTATAGCAACTACTTTTTCTTTTAACTCTGCTACTGTATTTTCCATTGATTAATTTTTCCCTCCTTTAATATTTTAGACATGTATTTTTCATTATATAAATAATTTGAATTAAAATTCTAAACCTGCTTCTCTTGCAGCTTCAGCTAATTCTTTAATTACACCATGATATACATAACCACTTCTATCAAATACTATTGTTTTTATATTTTTTTCTAAAGCTCTTTTTGCTATTAAAGCACCTACTTCTTTAGCAGCTTCTTTATTAGAATGTTTAGTTTTTACTTCTTTATCTAATGTTGAAGCACTTACTAATGTATTTCCAGCAACATCATCTATTATTTGTACAAATAAATTGTTGTTACTTCTGTATACACATAATCTTGGACATTCAGCTGTTCCGCTTATTTTTCTACGAACTCTTATATGTCTTCTTTTTACTTCAAATTTTCTATTTGTTTTAGAAACCATTTTTTTCTCCTTTCTAACTAATGTAACAGCATTAGTTGTTTCGATTGGCTTATTATTTCATAAATATAAATCTGGCTAAGCAGATTAAAAATTTTATTTTTTACCTGCTTTACCTTCTTTTCTTCTAATATGTTCTTCAGCATATTTAATACCTTTACCTCTATATACTTCAGGTGGTCTTTTTGTTCTAATAACAGCTGCTGTTTGACCAACAACTTCTTTATCTATACCTTTTACTATAATTTGGTTTGGGTTTGGTACTTCAAAAGCAATTCCTTCTGGAGCATCCATTTCAACTGGATGTGAATATCCTAAATTCATTACTAATTTTTTACCTTTTAATTGTGCTCTATATCCAACACCATTAACTTCCAATGTTCTAGTATATTGATTTAATACACCTTCAATCATGTTGTTAATTAGAGTTCTTGTTAATCCGTGTAAGCTTCTGTTTAATGCTTCATCATTTGGTCTTGTTACTGTAATTTCGTTTCCTTCAATAGAAACAGTCATATTTTTATGTAATTCTTTTTCTAAAGTTCCTTTAGGTCCTTTTACAGTAATATGATTACCATTTAATGTAACTTCAACACCTGCTGGGACTGTTATAGGTTTGTTTCCTATTCTTGACATTTTTGTTATTCCTCCTTCTTTCTAATATTTAAAAGTTTAAATAGCTTTATAGGTTTTAAATATTACCAAACATATGCTAATACTTCTCCACCTAAACCTTCATTACGTGCTTCTTTGTCTGTTTTAATTCCTTTAGATGTAGATATTAACGCAATTCCTAAACCATTTAATACTTGTGGTAATTCGTCTTTAGAAGCGTAAACTCTTAAACCTGGTTTACTAATTCTTTTTAATCCATCTATTACTTTATTACCTTTTTCATCATATTTTAAAGTTATTCTAATAATCCCTTGATTATTTTCACTTTTAATTTCTTCTAATGATTTTATGTATCCTTCATTTAATAATATATTAGCTATAGCTAATTTCATATTTGAAGAAGGAATATCTACTGTTTTATGTTTTGAACTATTTGCATTTCTTATTCTTGTTAGCATATCTGCTATTGGATCAGTAGTTATCAATTTCTATACCTCCTTTTTTTCTAAAAGTATTTATATTAAACTTTATAAAGATTTTTTAATATAATAATTTTATTTATGTTTTTTATTTTTTTATTACCAACTTGCTTTTTTAACACCTGGAATTTCACCTTTATGTGCTAATTCTCTGAAGCATACACGGCATATTCCATATTTTCTAATATAAGCATGTGGACGTCCACATATTTTACATCTATTATATTCGCGAGTAGAAAATTTTTGTGGTTTTTGTTGTTTTACTTTTAAAGATTTCTTAGCCATGAATTTCTCCTTTCTTCTTAACTAATCCTTTAAATTAATTTTTAAATGGCATACCTAATAATGTTAATAACTCTTTAGCTTCTTCGTCTGTTTTAGCTGTAGTTACAAATATTATGTCCATACCTCTAATTTTATCAATTTTATCATATTCGATTTCTGGGAATATTAATTGTTCTTTAACACCCATTGAATAGTTTCCTCTTCCATCAAAAGAATTAGCAGATACTCCTCTGAAATCTCTTACTCTTGGAAGTGCTACATTAAATAGTTTATATGCAAAATCATACATTTTACCTTTTCTTAATGTAACTTTACATCCAATATTAACTCCTTCTCTTAATTTGAAAGCAGCTATAGCTTTTTTAGATTTTGTTATAATTGGTTTTTGACCTGTAATTATAGACAAATCATTTACTGCATTTTCTAATGATTTAGGATTTTCTTTTGTATCTCCTAAACCAATATTAATTACTATTTTATCTAATTTTGGAACCTGCATAACTGATGTATAATTAAATTTTTTCATCATTGCTGGTACAACTTCTTTTTCATATTGTTCTCTTAAAAATTCCATAAGTCTTCAATAGACCTCCTTTCTTATTTTATTTTTGTTCCACATTTTTTACAAACACGAATTTTATTTTCTCCATCCATTTCAAAACCTATTCTTGTAGCTTTACCACATTTTGGACATACTACATTAACTTTACTTGAGTGAATTGGATATTCTGAAGGTATAATTCCACCTTCTTCACCTTGTCTTCTAGGTTTAACGTGTTTTTTTCTTATATTTACACCTTTTACAAGTATTTTTTCTGATTTTGGTATAACTTCTAAAACTTCACCAGTTTTACCTTTATCATTTCCTGATAAAACTTTAACTGTATCACCTTTTTTTATTTTTAACATTATTTTTTCACCTCTTTGTTTCAAGATTTTGACTCAACTTTCTCATTATTTTAATATAAAAATTTTTTTAATTTTTATATTTATTAATTTTAGTTTTTCATTTATGCTAAATTTGCATAACATACTAAAGAACTTCTGGAGCTAATGAAAGAATTTTCATGTAATTCTTTTCTCTTAATTCTCTAGCTATAGGTCCAAATATACGAGTTCCTTTTGGAGTACCATCTTCTTTTATTATAACTGCAGCATTTTCATCAAATCTAATATAAGAACCATCTGCTCTTCTTGTAGGTTTTTTAGTTCTAACTACAACAGCTTTAACTACTTCACCTTTTTTTACAACTCCACCTGGTGTTGCTGTTTTAACAGAAGCTACTATTATATCTCCAACTTTAGCATATTTTCTATAAGAACCACCTAAACATCTAATAACCATTATTTCTTTAGCACCTGTGTTATCAGCTACTTTTAATATTGATTGTTGTTGTACCATCTAGTAATTCCCTCCTTTATTAATCTTCTTATACTTTAAAATTTTATTTAATTATTGCCTTTTCAACAATTTCAACTACTCTCCATCTTTTATCTTTAGATAGAGGTCTTGTTTCCATAACTTTTACTTTGTCTCCAATTTGGCATTCGTTGTTTTCGTCATGAGCTTTTAATTTATAAGTTTTCTTTTGGATTTTGCTGTATATTTTATGTTTTTCGTTTGTTTCAACAGCTACAACAACAGTTTTATCCATTTTATTAGAAACAACTGTACCAACCATTACTTTACGAAGATTTCTTTCTTCCATGTTACAATCTCCTTTCTAAAAATTGTTTACATTTATTTTTTCATATTATAGTTTATTTTATTTAAAACATATAATTAATTATTTTCAGCTATTTCTCTACTTCTTAATTCAGTTTTTACTCTAGCTATATCTCTTCTAACTTCTCTAATTTTCATAGGATTTTCTAAACCATTTGTTTTTGATGAAAATCTTAATTTGAATAATTCTGATTTTAATTCTCCTAATTCTTTTTCTAGATCAGATGAAGACATTTCTCTTATTTTATTTATTTTCATCATTATCACCACCTAATTCAGATTCCTTTTTTACAAATTTAGTTTTTACAGATAATTTGTTTGCAGCTAATCTTAAAGCTTCTCTTGCTGTTTCTTCTGGAACTCCAGCAATTTCAAACATTACTCTACCTGGTTTTACAACTGCTACCCAATATGTAACAGCACCTTTACCTTTACCCATACGAGTACCTATACCTTTATTTGTAATTGGTTTGTCTGGGAAAACTTTTATCCAAACTTTTCCACCTCTTTTAATATAACGAGTCATAGCAACACGGGCTGCTTCTATTTGATTAGAAGTAATTAACCCTGCTTCTACTGCTTGAATACCATATTCACCGTCAGTAACTTTATTTCCTCTTGTTGCTTTTCCTCTCATTCTACCTTTTTGTAGTTTTCTATATTTTGTTCTTTTTGGCATTAATGGCATTATTTTTCTCCTCCTTCCATTGTTGCTTTTTTAGCTGGAAGAACTTCTCCTTTATATATCCAAACTTTAACACCGATTTTTCCGTATGTTGTATCTGCTTCTGCAAATCCATAATCAATATCTGCTCTTAAAGTTTGAAGTGGAATTGTACCTTCTTTATAGAATTCAGTTCTAGCCATGTCTGCTCCACCTAATCTTCCAGATACTGCAGTTTTAATTCCTAAAGCACCTGCTTTCATAGTTTTTTGCATACATTGTTTCATAGCTCTTCTGAATGAAATTCTTCTTTCTA